>NZKY01000057.1 GCA_002694035.1 Opitutia bacterium | reverse complement strand
TCACTTGGTGGAATTGTTGCTTCCTCATTGGACGGTTTGGATCAGCCCAGATACCTTGAACTGATTGATTCAAATAATTCGGCCTCATTAGGTAATCGTTTTCAATCACCAGATATACTAATCGCTGCAAAAGGCGGGATTTATCTTTCTTCTAATGATGGAACCGGTTCATTTGCTAACTCTAAAATCGCAGACTGCGGTTCAGATTTAGCTCTGGTTGTCAGAGCAGTTAATTTAGACGGGAATCAATGGCCTGACCTTGTTTATGCTACTTCTGCCACAGGCCCACCTTCTTATTTGTTGCACTCAGCAACTGGTTACTCAGCCGTCCCAGTTCAACTTCCAGCAAATACGGTAAATGCCAATTTGACTGTAGACACACCCACTGCAATAGAAATATACACCGGGCCTTCGATTCCTCCAGCTAATTACACAGGTCCGACGCCAAATAGTCCCGCAATTATCGTTTCTGACTCAGCCCTACCATACATTAGTATCTTTGGAACGAGTCCAAGTCAGGTCACTGGGGTACAGGTTGACAATCCAGTTGTGATAAGTGCACAGACAGGAATTTCCTCTCTTGTATTGGCTGATTTGAACAGGAAAGAAAATTTTATCGAATATGGTTTTGATGGAGGTTCCGATATTTCCGAATTTAACGCTACACGTTTCAAAAATGAAGGTTTGCTCTTTTTTAATGAACCATATCCAAATTACGAATTACCTGATGATTTGAATAAAATTAATCGTTATAAAGTTTGGGTAACTGCAACTGATTCCAGTGGTCTTATTGCGAAGGAACTTGTTTCAGTAAAAATTCTTGATGTTAATGAACCTCCAATAATTATTACTTTGGACGGTAACCAGACCAGTTCCATTGATCATGTCGAAAATTTGGTTGATGTTATTGACATAAATATTACCCACGAGGAAAATGCCACTCAAACCATTGCTTTCTCCTTGGTTGGCGGGAATGATCAAGATAAATTTTCAATTGATCAGACAAGCGGTAAACTTTTTTTCAATAATGCTCCTGATTTTGAAGCCCCAACTGACACAGATTCTAACAATACATATGAAGTAAAAGTTCGTGTGACCGATGACGGACCTGGCTCTGCCTTTGTCGAACAGCACATTCAAGTTCGTGTAGTGGACGGCTCTGAACCTCCTGAATTTAATTCTTCTAATCTAACCAACCGATCGATCCTAGAGGACGGTTCTTTACCTCTAGTTTTTGGAGTTGATATAAATGCTTCGGATCCCAATACAGGGGGTGGAATCGCTGGATATCGGATTTTAAATAATGGATTGTACGGAAATGCGACTATAACTGGAGATATTTTGAATCCTCCTGTTAATTTTTCATATGTTCCAGATGGAAATTTCACTGGTTCAGATGTTGTTGTAGTTGAGGTCAACAATACTGCTGGTTTGAAGTCCAGCTTAACTTTAAATATAAGTGTCACCCCTGTTGATGATCCGCCAAACATACTTACCTCTGCATTGATCAATCATCCTGAAAATCAAGGGCATGTAATCTTATTGTCTGCAGAAGATGATAATAATGTGACACTTAATTGGTCATGGGGTGGTGGAGTGGCGACTGATTCAGACTTTCTTCTCACTTCGGATGGGAATTTAACTTTTCGTGAAGTCCCCGATTATGAAGCTGCAAAATTTAACAATACATACAATAAGATTATTCAGGTATCAGATGGTGTAAATACGGTCGATCGAAACTTTACAATCAGTGTAGATAACCTGAACGATAATCCACCATTGTCACCATATCTCACTCCCAATGCCAGCTCTTCTTTTAACCTGTTAGAGAATACAAGTGTGGTTGTGGACTTAAATGCATCTGATGCGGATAATAGCATTGGACCAAACTTAAACATTATAACTTACACTATCACAGGAGGAGCAGATCGTTTGAGATTTGATGTTTCAAATGCGGGTCGTCTTCAACTCCTTCCCGCNCCTGATTACGAAAATCCAAACTCCGCTGATTTGGATAATATNTATCTTGTCGANTTNACTCTTTCAGANGGAGGATTCTCNGAGGTTTATCCNATTGTGGTAACGGTAACGGATGCGGATGAGAACAACCCAACTATAATCAGTAGTGGTGGTCTTGACACAGTTTCTCATGCCCATCCTGAAAATCAATTGGCAGTTCTTCAAGTGGTGGCTACCGACATCGAACCAAAANCATTGGTATATTCTATTTCTGGTGGTCAGGATTATAACCTTTTCCAAATTGATTCTCAGTCAGGTCACCTCTCGTTCCTGTCGCCTCCTGATTATGAAAACCCCAGCGATANCGATGGTAATCGACTATACGATGTCTGGGTTCGTGCCACAGATGAAGGTAACACCAGCGATCANCAAATATTAAATATAANCGTTACNNATGTGGATGAACTTCCAACTGTGAGCCCATCCCTTTTTACTACTTTAGAAGATGTTGCTATTCCGGTAAATTTCACTGTTGCGGATCCTGAAAATGCTCCAGCAACCTTCTCTGTTATTACTCCNCCTGAATTTGGTGAGTGGACTGGGTCGGGAAATAGTTTTACTTATACACCTAATCCAAACTATTATGGAANTGATTCTATTACCTTACGAGTGAGTGATGGAAAATCTCAGGTTGATACCCTTGTAAATCTCGAAATTAATGCGACGAATGATCCACCTACCGCTGTTAATGATGAGTACATTTATAATGATACTAATTTTTCTCCTTTAGGATTAGATATTCTTGCAAACGATTCAAACGCTCCAGATCAAAATGGTACGGAAACAATAAGTTTGGTCTCATTTAGCCAACCGACCGAAGGAAATGTAAGCCTAGCAGTTGGTTCTTCTAGCCTTACTTATACTCCATCTACNTCTTTTATCGGGATTGATTNCTTCAATTATACCATATCGGACGGCACATTAGAAAGTAATGGTACTATTGAAATTATTGTTTCCCGNGCATCTTCTCTTCCAAGTTGGAGATTTTTGAAAAAATTTGGATATTATAATCAAACGGCTCAAAATTGGATTTATCATAACGATTTGGGTTGGCTATATCTAGATGAAGTTGCCAATGTGGAAACTTTTACTTGGATGTGGCATGAGGATATGGGTTGGTTTTGGACGGGCGATTCATATTTTCCGGATTTATATCTTAATGATTTAAGTCGTTGGATGAGTTGGAAGGGTTCAAGGACCAAGGGGGATAATTGGACTATTTATGACCAAGTGGATAAACAATGGNTNGACGCAGAAAAATTTAAGGTGGCTCGTTTGAACACAGTTTTTTCTAAGCTTCAGANTGTAGATCAAGTTATGGATTTCGTAAATTCTTCACCTTTGTTTACAGATTCTGAAAGGCAGAGCATAGCGACCGAGTTTTTCTTCACAGGAAAGTCAGCAACTTTATCTTCAAAGGGCTTTACCTTAGCCTTTTGATTCGTTATCAAATGACTGTTTTGATTGCTAAGTTCATATTGCCCGGAATATTATATATTTGTTCACGGTATCTGTTTGTGGTTCTTTTTTTGGGATTAGTGNTACATCTTTTTCCTGTTAATGGTCAATCTGGCACCACACAAACGAGAGAAACTTACTACCAAAACTTGGAAGAACGAGCACGCAGGTTATCTCAGAAGTTAGCTGAAATTTCAGGTACTGAACCTGTTCCCTTCCAACAGCCTAAGCGTTCGATTTTGTCTACTATGGAGTCTCAGCAAAGTACTCCTGTAAATACTCCTCAATCTGCATATGATGCCTTGCCCGGTCCGGTTATTGAGCCAGAACCAACAAAACCAACGCCTCAGAGTGAAACTCTATATCGGGCCGATGGTACCCCTGTTATTTTACAACCTGCTCAAACCACTTCGCCTGCAATTGCCAATTCGGGTAAAGTCAAATCTACACCCAAAAAGCGTTCGATTCGAAGAAACATGGAAAAAGAAAGGGGATCTTATTTTATACAGCCTTTTCTTGGCGTTGCCATTCCTCCATCTGCTCAATCTTATAAAAGTTTTGGCGATGCAACNNTAGAAACTGAAATTGGACATGCTTTAGGTTTATCATTTGGAAGGAGATGGGATAACCTAGAAGGTGAAATTCATCTTGGTTATCTTAATTCCAATTACGGCGAAATTTCCATCCCTGGGATACCATTTCCCCTAGATGCTGAAGGACAACTTGAATCCTTTCAAATTGGCACTCGAATCGGCTATGCCATACCCTTCGGGGAAAAAGGTTGGTTTCGTACAGCAGGTGGATTTGGTTTTGCTAATAGAAGAGATGTTTTAAACATTCAAATTGATAATTCTGCTTATATTTCCTCAGAAACTGCTTTTACTTATGATCTTTTGCTCAGTCTAGGATATGAGGTGGGTCTAGGATTGGATGGTTTTCTTGCCTATCGTTTGCTTGGTATATCGGACAATGGCGGTTTTGACAGTGTATCCATGCATTTATTCCAGGTCGGTCTGGGGGCNAATTTTTAAGCTTTTTCAAATTTCTGATTCATTGCCTTGACGAATCGATCTTCTAGGGATTGCTTAGTTCTTTTCAATGAGTAAAACTGGGCAGGAAACACCGATGATGAGGCAATACCGCGAGGCACGCAATAGCCTTGACGAGGATACTTTACTTCTTTTTCGACTGGGTGATTTTTTTGAGATGTTTGAGTCAGATGCNGAACGGGGGGCGGCNCTACTTGGTATNACTTTGACCAAGCGGCATGANATGCCAATGGCGGGAATTCCGTCTCATGCGGCTGAGGGATATATTACTAAATTGCTCAACCTTGGACATAAGGTTGCGATTTGTGATCAGTTAGAAGCTCCGCAAACTGGAAAGTTGGTTAAGAGGGGAATCACCCGTATTTTGACACCTGGGACGGTTTTGGAGGATGGACAACTGGATGCCGGGCANAATCATTTTTTACTCTCANTTGATTTTGATAAAAAAGGAGCCCGTGCATCGTGGCTTGATCTTTCAACCGGTAAATTTGTTCTTACACAAACCCCAAGAATTCAGGATTTTCTAGCTATTCTAGGTGCTTTAGCACCNCGGGAAGTTCTTGTCCCCGAAGGGATGGAAAAAAGAATAAATCAGTTAAAGGACGGCGCTCTTATTCTNGAAGAACTNGATCGACTTTTTACGAGAGTGACAAAAACGGAAAGACCTGATTTCGATTTTGAACTTCGATCGGGTGCTCGCGAGGTGATGGAAAGCCTCGGGGTTATGAATCTGGAAGGATTTGGAATTGATGTCGAGCACCCCGGTTTGGGCCCAGCAGGTGCTTTATTGGTTTACGCCTCAGATGTGCTCAGAGGAAAGCCGGGAAACCTTCGAAGGATTGAAGAGTACAGAACGGATAACTCATTACTCTTGGATCCGGCAACCCAAAGAAATTTAGAGATTTTCAAGACTTCAGCACAGACAAAAAAGGGATCTCTGATGGATGCTATGGATCAAACGGTCACCTCAGCAGGTTCNCGTTTATTGGAAAGNTANCTTGGTAGTCCAGAGTGCGATTTGAAAGAGATTGAAAGAAGGCAAGCCTGTGTGAAGGAATTTTCAGAGGTTCCTTCCGTGGTGGATGAGATTGCTTCGATCCTTCGGACAGGCAGTGATCTTGAACGGATTTTAGGCCGTTTGCGTAATCGACTTGTAAGACCCCGAGAATTAGGAGGCTTGCGTTCCACAATTCGTGGACTTCCCTCCGTTTCCCGTTGCCTTCTTGCTTTAAAAGACAGATGCCCTTCAGTCTTTGCATTGGCTCAAAGAGTTCAGACTTTTGAAGAATTATGCGGAGTTTTAGATTCTGCNTTGGAGGAGGAATTACCTGCCGATATTAAAGTCGATGTAAAAGGAGAGGGAGGTCGCGTAATTAAATCCGGGTTTAATCAGGAATTTGACGAATTACGTGCTTTGGGAAGTGGTGGAAAAAAGTGGATTTTAGATTTAGAGACAACTGAAAGAGAGAAGACTGGAATAAATAATCTTAAGGTTAAATACAATGGAGCATTCGGATATTTCATTGAAGTCACAAAGGCAAATTTAAACCTTGTTCCAGAGCATTATGTTCGTAAACAAACGATGACTAATGCCGAAAGGTATTACACTGAGGAACTTAGGCAAAAAGAAAAAGAAATTGTAAATGCTGAAGAGCGAGCAGTTGCTAAAGAGCAGGAACTTTTTTTGCAAGTGGTGGAGATAGCTCTTAAGGAAGCAGATAATCTTACTCAGACTGCCCATGTGCTTGCAGAAATNGATCTATTTTCCTCCTGGGGTTCGATCATGAGAAACCGTGATTATTGTATGCCCGAATTTANTGAGGATGGAAATATTTTGGAAGTTGAGNAGGGGCGTCACCCGGTGGTTGAGATGGTTTTAAAGCAGGAAAGTCTAGGTTTGGCTGGTACTCATGCATTTGTGCCTAANGATTGCTTCCTTTCATCTAATCAGGAACAAATCTCTTTGATTACTGGGCCAAACATGGCTGGAAAATCTACTTTTATCAGACAGGTTGCATTGATCACTCTTATGGCTCAAGTCGGTTCAGCGGTTCCAGCAAGTCGTTGCCGATTGGGTTTGGTCGATCGAATTTTTTCCCGTGTGGGAGCCGGAGATGAACTGGCTCGGGGGAATTCAACTTTTATGGTTGAGATGAATGAAACAGCCAACATTTTGAATCATTGCACTTCATCGAGTCTAATCATTCTGGATGAAATTGGAAGAGGTACGAGTACTTACGATGGCTTGAGTATTGCCTGGGCAGTTGTTGAGCATTTACACGGGCGGGGAATGGAAGGTCCCAAAACCCTTTTNGCTACCCACTATCATGAATTGACAAGACTGGCAAAATCCCTTCCACGGTTAAGAAATTTTTCAGTTGCGGTCAAAGAATGGAATGACGAAATCATATTTGTCCGACAGGTTACTCCCGGAGCCTCCGGTCGTTCATTCGGTATACAGGTGGCTCGCTTGGCAGGTCTCCCAGAACAGGTTGTAGGTCGAGCAAAAGAGATTCTGGCAACCCTAGAAAATGGGGATTCCGCTCCTCTGCCAAGTTCTGAGGTTTCTTCCGTTGAAAAAAGCTTTACTGTTCAAAAAGAGCTAACCGTTGAGCCGGAACAGGCAATGGGAAAAAGCAGGGAAAAGCGTAAGAAAGAAAAACGGGATTCTTCTCAACTTGAGTTATTTTGAACAAATTACCCATCCAATATTCTGAAAAATTTGGCGTTGGGAGTAAACCGGTTATCTTTCTACACGGTCTACTTGGTTCATCCAGAAATTGGCGATCCGTAGCTAAGAATTTGGAAAAGGAGTTCCAGGTTCATTGTCTTGATTTACGAAANCATGGAAATTCATTTCATCACCAAGACAGCTCGATTCTTGCAATGGCCCAAGATTTACATGCTTACATCTGTGAAAATAAATTAGAATCGGTAATTTTATGTGGTCATAGTCTGGGAGGAAAAGTTGCTATGCGTTTTGCCTGCGATTATCCATCGCTTTTATCAGGGTTGGCAATAGTTGATATTGCCCCTAGGGATTATCCACCTGAGCATCATGTTCCTACTTTAGAGGCTTTACTTAGCTTGGATTTGCATGGCCTTGATTCCCGCAAACATGCAGATGAAATGCTTTCTCAAGAGATCCCAAATTGGGCTTTTCGACAATTTTTGCTCACCAATTTAGTTCAGGAAGGAAATTCATTTACCTGGAAACCAAATTTACAAAGATTACGGGATTTAATTTCCGAACTTTCCTCAAATCCCTTAACCCAAGAAAATAGGTATTATGGTCCAACTATTTTCATAAGGGGCGGGAAGTCGGGATATTTAAGAAGTGANCACATTCCTGATATTATGGAATATTTTCCTATTGCTTCGATTAAGGTTCTGCCTAATGCCGGGCATGATGTTCATGTTGAAGATCGAGCTGGATTCCTTTCTTTTTTTGAGGAATTTTTGAAAAGTTTAGATTAAGACTGACTTAATGGGTTTCTATTTTTTGCTCCGTCCGATGGGTGAAATGAATGAAAAGTTGGCAAATTACCCCATTTATTTTTGTACTTTTGTGAGATGTCTAAGGCGTCCGTTTCAGAAAATTTATGGTTTGTCCAGGCAAGTACCGCTCCTCCAAATCCACCGCCTGTTAGCCTTGCCCCGTGAATATTTTTTGAATTTTTCATGGTGTCTACCAAAAAATCTAATTCCGGTAGACTATTTTCAAATAATTCAGATGAACTTTGATGAGAAGCAAATAAAAATTCCCCTAATTTATGAGGGGGTATTTTGTTTTTTANACCCATTGAAAAGTCATAAACTCTTTTTTGTTCGGAAATAATATGCAAAGTTCTTTTCTTAAGATCATCTTGCATGTCCAAATCTTCGAGTTGTTCCATAGAAGCCTGTGTTAAATGACTTAATTCTGGATTGCTTTTTTGTAAAATTTTCAGGGCATCCATACACTCCTGATTTCTTTTGCCATAGAGAGAATCGATCAGGTCATGTTTGATACCGGTATTAAAGATCCAAAGTTGTGTATCAGTGGGTAGGGTGAGAGTTGAAAATTCTTCATTTTCACAATTAATCTGAACAACCTTGTCCTTTTCCCCAAAAGCCGAAGTCCCCTGGTCCAAAATTCCACAGGGTAATCCAACCCAGTCATTTTCTGCTTTCCGGCAAAGATTTACTAAATCTTTTTTGCTTACTTTTTGATTTGCCAACTGCGTTAGGCATAGAGCGGTAGACAATTCAAGAGCAGCACTCGAGCTTAAGCCGGCAGACATCGGCAGATCCGTTGTTAGAATGAGGGAGAAACCCATTTTCGGGGCTAAATTTTCAAGCTGTAGTTGGCGGAGGACACCAATACAATAATTCCCCCAACTTTTANTGCCGGTTTGTTTTTCCAAGTTTTGTAAATNTCCATCAATTTTGGCTCCTTCAAAACTTTCACTGAATAAATGAAATTTTTGATCTTTCCGTGGTTGGGCAAGCCCGTAAATTCCGGCATTAATGGCGGTTCCTAAGACGGTTCCACCATTGTAATCAAGATGGTTGCCAAGGAATTCGATCCGGCCTGGTGCAAAAGCAGCAACCGAATCTTTCATGAATTCCTCATATTGCTTTTTTGCTTCCTCTGGATCAAATGTCATAAATGTTTAAATTTTCTTTATAAATCAAAATAAATCAAAAAAAACCCGCGGTAACCCGCGGGTTTAAAAAGGGGTAATTAATTCAAGCAATTAGATAGCTGCTTTGAGCTTTGCACCAGGCTTGAATTTAACAGACTTGGAAGCCTTGATTTTGATCTTTTCACCAGTCTGTGGGTTGATGCCCTTACGAGCAGCACGCTTCACAACNGAAAAAGTACCAAAACCGATAATTTGAACAGGCTCTTTTTTGACCGCTTTTTGAATGCTGGCGATAACTGCGTTAACAGCTGCTTCAGCGGCGGCTTTNGAAGTGTCCTTGCCCAAGTTTTTTTGTACGGCTTCGATTAGTTGTCCTTTATTCATTTATTTTTCCTTTTGTTTGGAAGTATTGTTTGATGAGAATTAAAGGTATATTGCTCTTTGTTTTCTAGCAACTGGTCAAACTTTTTTTGCAAAAAAGGCTATTTTTTCGACATTTTAAGGGTTTTTTGAGTCGAAATTGGCTTCATCACTCGGTTTTAGCATTCCTTGGGCGCCATAAACTGCAACTTCTAAAAGTTCCTTAAGTGCCTCGGTCTTGGAAATATTTCCTTCTTTTTCTCTTTGTTCAGCTCTCTTGATCAGCTGTTTAGCCATTTGCATTGCCAGGCTTTTTTCGGCACCCAAATTTTGGAAAATTTTGGCGACCTGTTCGGCTTCATTTTCTTGATTCATAAAGAAGTAATTTTTCCGTCTTTTATACCTTCGATGAATAATCCATCTTTTTCCAAAGAAGCAGTTCCTTTCTCATGAACTAAAGCCATTCCAATGTGCATCCCTTCACCATTGGGAAATAAGCTTTTTAACTGGCCAACTTTTTTATCTTCACAAATTAAATTGCATGGGAGGGTAGGAACCTCTTTCCCAGTCCATGTAACTGGATTTATGGATCTGCGAACCCGACCCATAGCATGGATTCGTGCCATGACTTCCTGCCCCAAATAACATCCCTTATCAAAATCAACGGCATCTTTTTCCAACCCTCCTTCCTGTGGGAATTCTTCCGGGCCAATATCTAGAGGGATTGAAATTAATCCATAGCCTATTCGTCGGATATCCATTTGATCCTCGGATATTTCTTNAANTTCTTTGGTCCACTCGATTTCTGAATTTCTGTGACAAAGAAAGGNATTTGTTCCCGGNCCAAGCCTTGGATTTTGAAAAAACATTCCTTTTTCATGGGAGAAGAAGGAGTTTTCAGCAGGTATTTCNATNCCGGGNAATTTCAGATAAGCTTCGNTGNTTTTATTCCAGAANNTGTAAAGACTCCACTTTTCGGTCTCGTTGGAAAATTCGACTTCATCTGCAACGATATTTTCCTCCATTAACTCGATGATTTTTTCGGCATCACATTCCTTACTGATTAATATAAATTCTTCATCTCCAAGTCTTAATATATGTGAGTCAGCTAAAACCTTTCCCTTGGTTGATAGTCGTAAACCATAGCGAATTCCACCCGTTTTGATTTTTCTTATATTAATTGTCCACTGGCTTTGTAGATAATCCTCCGCATCTTCACCAATGACTCGAATGACCCCTTTGGCCTGAGTTTTACAAAAAAAATTCTCCATTATTTTGCTAATTCTAAAAGTTTAGCTTGTTCATGCAAGCTCCTCATTTATGGTGCTCTTCTGTGGATAAAGTTACAAATTTAAGAATTACCAGTTCTGAAGTCTTGCCTTCACCAGTTGAACTATGTGGTGCAATTTCCCGTACCGCTTCTCAAAATTCATTGGTTCGTGAGGCAAGGAATTCTTTGCACGCCCTGATAAAGGGAGAGGATCGTCGATTACTTGCGGTGGTGGGCCCTTGTTCAATTCATGATCTCTCTTCCTGTAGGGAATATGCCGAACGCTTTGCCGGTCTAGCGAAAGAATTGAAGGACCGTCTAATGTTGACCATGCGGGTATATTTTGAAAAGCCACGCACCACGGTTGGATGGAAGGGTTTGATTATGGATCCGCAACTAAATGGAAGTTGCGATATTCCCGAAGGTCTTCGAATTGCCCGTAAATTTCTTGGGGAAGTACTCGATCTTGGTATCCCTACAGCCACGGAATTGCTCGATCCCATAACTCCGCAATACATTGCAGATTCCCTATGCTGGTCGGCAATTGGTGCCCGTACTTCAGAATCTCAGACCCATCGGCAAATGGCATCCGGTTTATCTATGCCAGTAGGTTTTAAAAATGCAACTGCCGGTGATTTAAAAGCCGCAGTAAATGGAATTATTGCCGCAACCAAGAGCCAGACTTTTTTGGGAATTACAGAAGATGGTCGTGCTTCAGCGGTCACAACCGGTGGCAATCCTGATTGCCAGCTTATATTACGGGGTGGGAGTAATGGCCCTAATTACAGTGCTGAACATGTAAAGGCAGCAGAAGAAGCCTTGGTTGCCGCAAATGCACCCGTCTCCATTATGGTTGATTGTAGCCATGCAAATAGCGAGAAAGATCCCTCACTGCAACCCGCCGTTTTGGACAATGTCCTGGAACAAATTCAAAACGGAGCCGATTGTATTCATGCTGTCATGATTGAAAGTCATTTGAACAGTGGAAACCAGTCTTTTCCCCGTCCATTAGATGAATTGGAATACGGGGTATCCATAACTGATGGATGTATCGATTGGGATACCACAGAAGCTTGCCTTCGAAGAGCAGCTGATGTAGTGGATAAAGCTCGTTTCTCATAGTCTCCCTTTTTTAATATATAACCTGCCCACCATTAAGATATTTTAATTTATGAATGATAAAGCACCCATCCGTGTAGCTATAACCGGAGCCGCCGGCCAAATTGGTTATTCTCTACTTTTTCGTATCGCGTCCGGAGCCGTTTTTGGCCCCGATCAACCTGTTGCCCTGAATTTAATTGAGATTGAACCCGGAATGAAAGCACTCGAAGGCGTATGCATGGAGCTTGATGATTGTGCTTTTCCCCTGTTAAAGGATGTTCGTCCCACGAGTGATCTTAATGCTGGATTTGAAGGTGCAAATTGGTCTTTTCTTGTGGGGAGTGTACCAAGAAAAGCAGGAATGGAACGGGGTGATTTGCTCGGAATAAACGGAAAAATCTTTACCGGTCAAGGGCAGGCTATTCAGGCAAATGCTGCATCGGATGCCCGTATTTTGGTTGTGGGAAATCCATGCAATACAAATTGTCTCATCGCGATGAATAATGCACCAGATGTACCAAAGGACCGTTGGTTTGCCATGACTCGGCTTGATGAGAATCGGGCAGCTGCTCAATTAGCCGCCAAAGCAGGCGTACAAGTCTCAGAAGTTTCCAATGTTACAATTTGGGGAAACCATTCCGCCACTCAATACCCTGATTATTACAACGCAAAAATAAACGGCCAGCTCGCATCCGAAGTTATTGGGGATGAAGCATGGGCACAAAATGAATTTATTCCAACCGTTCAACAACGTGGTGCCGCGATCATTCAGGCACGCGGAGCATCCTCTGCCGCATCCGCAGCAAATGCTGCCATTGACACGGTCAGGTCACTTACCACTCCCACCAAAGAAGGGGATTGGAACAGCGTATGCGTTGCTTCGGATGGAAGTTATGATACCAAGGAAGGACTCATCACCTCATTTCCTATTCGTTCAGACGGAGAAAATTGGGAAATTGTACAGGGTGTGCCCGTTAATGAATTTGCCCGAGGGAAAATTGATGCCTCCGTTAATGAGCTAGCAGAAGAACGAGAGCTGGTAAGCAATCTTCTTCCAAGCTAATTTTTATATTATAAAAAATCGAAATATGAAAACTCCACTTAATTAGTTGGTCTATTTAAATTAATAGTATAAATAATTTGCATTTATGGGTGACTAAAGAAATAGTTACTTATGAATGAAAATAAAAGCACCCTTGATTTAACTGATTCAATTCTGCGTATTATGGGAATCATTGGCTTTTTTGCTGCTGTGATATCCGGTTTTGTTTTTGCGGGAGGAAATCTTATTACCCTTATCCACATACCTGAAATCATTATCGTAGTGGGTACGATATTTTTTGGACTTTTATGCACCCATCGGAAGAGATTCCTTTCCTACCTGCCCAAAGCACTGCTTGCCTGTCTGGCAAAGCCCTCTCCTGATCGGGAATACTGTCAAATATCTGATAATGCGATGAGGTATGCTGCGTTTGGAGGCGGTATGGCCGTGATTCTCAGCCTGATTTCGACTATGAGCAACTTAGCTGATCCTGAAGGAGTTGGATTACGGGTTGCTGCGGCAATGAGTGGGGTTGTGATCGCTATGCTTTTATCTCAGGGACTCTTTGTATATTTGCGATATAGCTTTTCTGAGAACGGATCGAAATAGGGAATTCTAAAATGCATTATGTTAGCCTGGTCTGGTTCCTTCTACTCTGTCCTTTTCTTTTTCTTTTTTTGCTTCGACTTGGAAATTCTTCTTCTTCGAACTCCTGTCTTTATTGCAATGAAAAAGTAAAACCGGAAGATTTGAATTGTAAGAAATGCGGTTTCGAATTTGTTGGAAAACAGAAAAGCTTTTCTAATTGGCTATATGCTGGGGGTGCACTCGCATGTATTTTATCCCTAGTCATTTGGATCGAGAGCCAAAAATACCTGGTAAATTAAAATATTATTTTCCCAATCGATGTTCGTACATTCGAACATCATGATATTTTCCAAATTTAAATCCGCCCTCATGAAGTAAACCGGCAACTTGAAAGCCCAATTTTTCATGCAGTTTTTCTGAACCTGGATTGGGCAAAACAACGAGTCCGTATGCCCGGTGAACATCTTCCACTTTTTTTAACTCCTCAATCAGGGCAGAATATACTTTTTCACCAATTCCTTTACCGGTATGATCTTTATGCAGATATATACTTGTCATCACGGAAGGCGCATAGGCTGGTCTTTGATGAAAGCGTAGACTTGCTGCATACCCAACGACTGTGCCATCCAGTTCGGCGACCATTAACTGGTACCGACCATCCTGCGTAAATTGGGTAAACCAGGTTTTTCTATTCTCCAAAGACATTTCAACCATCTCGAAAGTCACCACCGACTCTGTAATGTAGTGGTTAATTATATCCCGCAGGGCGGGCATATCGGACTCCCGTCCTCTGCGTATGATTGCCATAAAAAAAGAATGGTACCCGGAGAGGGGGTCGAACCCTCACTTCCTTGCGGAAACTGGATTTTGAATCCAGCGCGTCTACCAATTCCGCCATCCGGGCAACAGGAGATTAAAATGATAGTAACTTTTCTTTTTTGCAAGAACCGAGTTTCATCTATTGAGGACCTCTCAATAAATTTGTTTAATTTCTGATTTTATGCTCTAAAAGAATTAAATTTTATTAAAAAATAATTTTGGATGCATTATTTTGGATCGACTTATCAGCTAAATTTTTTAACGCTTGGTCTTCATTAACAAAGTACTGATTGTGAAGAAGTTGGCAGTAAAAATAAGTTTATTGAAGGTTATTTTATCTTGGGTAAATTTTCGTTTTTCTCTTTTCCAGTCTTCGTGCCGCCGAATTGTTTTAACGCTCATGTTGGGTTTGATCGTCATGGTTAACGCGAGTTATGGGAATTTAGGTATGCATTCGCTGATTCTGAAAAACGACGGAAGCCTGTGGACTTTTGGACAAAATAATCATGGCCAATTAGGAGACGGGACCACTACGCATCGAACAGTACCAACGCAGATTTTATCCTTTGGAGCGGCACAAGTTGCCGCTGGATTATATCATTCGTTGATTTTGAAAACGGACGGAAGTCTGTGGACTTTTGGCCAGAATAATTATGGCCAATTAGGAGACGGGACCACTATGCAACGAACAGTTCCAACGCAGATTTTATCCTCTGGAGTGGCACAAGTTGCTGCCGGACAATACTATTCTCTGATTTTGAAAACGGACGGAAGCCTGTGGACATTTGGCCAGAATAATTATGGCCAATTAGGAGACGGAACCACTACGCAACGAACTGTTCCAACGCAGATTTTATCCTCTGGAGTAGCTCAAATTTCAGCTGGTAATGGTCATTCGCTTATTAACAAATCGGACGGAAGCCTGTGGGCTTTTGGTCGAAATAGTTATGGTCAATTGGGAGACGGGACTACGACGCAACGAACAGTTCCAACGCAGATTTTGTCCTCTGGAGTGGCTCAAGTTTCAACCGGTTATGATCATAGCATAATACTTAAAACCGACGGTAGCCTTTGGACATTTGGTATTAATGTGCAAGGCCAATTAGGAGACGGGACTACGACGCAAAGAATATTTCCAACGCAGATTTTACCATCTGGAGTGGCTCAAATTTCAGCTGGTTATGGTCATAATATGATCTTGAAAACGAACGGCAGCCTATGGGCTTTTGGTATGAATATGCACGGCCAATTAGGAGACGGGACCACGACGCAACGAAATGTTCCTACGCAGATTTTAGCTTCTGGGGTTTCCCAAATTTCCGCCGCACGTGTTCATAATATGATTCTTAAAACCGATGGAAGCTTTTGGGCTTTTGGTTATAATTCTCACGGCCAATTGGGAGACGGGACTACGACAAATCGAAATTCTCCAACGCAGATCTTGTCCTCCGGAGTGCTTCGTTTATCCGATAACCAAGTCTACGGCCCCGCCAATTTCAATGGAAGTTTCAATTGGGCAAACCATGCAGGGGGAAGTAACCGTACAGAAGCTTTTTCCGTGGACATTTTCAATGACGGCAGTTCGCTGATCTGCGGAATGTTCTTTGGAACCGCCAATTTTGGAAATTCGATCAGCCTTTCCGCCACCAACGATGCGGATGGATATGTTGCCAAGATGAATGCAGACGGAACTTTTGCTTGGGCCACAAAAGTTGGCTGCACGAGTTCTTGCAGAGTAGCAGATGTAGCAGTTTTGGCGGACGGTAGTTCAATCATAACCGGTCATTGGAATGGTACAGCCAGTTTCGGAAGTACCTCCCTCACCTCCAACCCAACTAATTACAACGATGTCTTTATTGCCAAGCTTGACGCAAACGGAAATTTCGTCTGGGTAAAGCAAGCCGGAGGGACAGCCAGCGATGAGGCAGCGGGCATAGCAGTCTTCGCCGATGGGAGCTCTGTGGTAACTGGGGGGTTTTCCGGTACGGTTAATTTTGGAGTCACGACCCTTACTTCAACAAATCACCTTCGGGAGATCTTTGTCGCCAAACTTGATTCAAATGGAAACTATATATGGGCATCTAAGGCAGGTGGTGCGGGTCATGATAATGTTCGTGACCTAACCACTATTGCGGACGGAAGTACGATCATAACAGGCGATTACGCATCAACCGCAAGCTTCGGGAATTTCTCACTAAGTGAATTCGGTGGTATGAGCTCATTCGTCGCTAAATTGGATGCAAATGGTAGCTTCGTATGGGCCACGAAAGCGGGTGAGAACCAATGTTGTAGTTCCGTTAACGCCTCCGGATTTGGAATCGAAGCGTCTGTCGATGGCAGTTCCATTATTGCAACCGGATCTTTCGAAGGAGAATGTAACTTCGGAGACAAAATCCGAACAAGTTCGGGTTCTCATGATATTTTCGTTACCAAGCTCGACTCTTCGGGAAACTATGTTTGGGTTGTTAGGGCCGGAGGTACCAGTTCCGACATTGGAAGAAGTGCCACCTTGCTCAGCGACGGGAGTTCTCTTATTACCGGACAGTTCCAAGGGACAGCATTATTCGGTAACTACACAGTCAGTAGTTCTGGTTCGAATGATGTATTTGTTGCCAAACTTGATGTAAACGGCACTTTACAATGGGTTCTGAAAGCAGGTGGCTCCAGTTCGGATTACCCCATGAAAATCTCCTCAAATGATAATAATGAAGTCATCGCTGCCGGTATCTTCAATCAGACCGCCACTTTCGGAAACACCAATTTGACCAGTTTGGGTAGTCTCGAAGCCTTTGCCGTTTCGATTCAAGCTCAGAGTAATCAGTCTCCGGTAATTACGCAGGGAGGAGGTCCTTTGACCAAGACTGTAGCTGAAGACGGACTGGCAAGCTGGACCCCAGCAGAATTGAATGCGACTGATGCAGAC
>NZKY01000056.1 GCA_002694035.1 Opitutia bacterium | reverse complement strand
CGGGGACAACGGAAAAAATAAAGCACCTAAAGTGCCGCAAGCTTGTATTTGGATAAATACACACGGCAAAGGAAAAATCTTTTCTACAACCTTAGGGCATCATAATTCCACCATGTCATCCCCAGAATTTTTGGATATGCTAGGAAATGCCGTACTTTGGGTTACGGGAAAGTAGCCTAAGTTTATCAGGTTCTAGCTTCGGAAACGGGGCTTGGATTTCTTTTTGAAGTTTTTGCCTTTACCAAATTTCTTTCCGCCTTTACCAAAGCTTTTCCTGAATTTCCCTCCCTTGCCACTGGGACGCGGACGGCCTTTGTCGATGGAAATATTCATCTGATGGCCCTGTACCCATACGGATTTGAGAGCTTCAAAGATTTCAGGAGGCATGTCCTTTGGCAGATCGATAAAGGTATGATCCTTGAACATACGGATTTTTCCCATATGCNGGGGATCCAACCCCACTTCGTTGGCAATCGCTCCGACAATATCCCCTTTTTGTACTCCATGATATTCGCCGACTTCTAGACGGTAGCTTTGAANATGATCGTCGCGGAATGACTTTCTTTCCGACCCATCATTATCATGTGAGGAGAATTCTTTCCTCTCGCCCCTGTCTCCACGTTCCCGGCGATCTTCCCTGCGTGAGCGCTTTGATTCGATCTTTGGCATGCTTTCATACTTAAGTCCTTTTTTTCCGGCTTCGAGAAATGCAAGTGATGCGGCAACTTCCAGAGTATCCTTACCCGATTCCTCAACATATCTTTGGAGTGCTTTTCGATAATCTGTTAGATCTCCTTTTAAACCCATTTCAATTTTGTTGAAAAATTCTTCTTCTCGGCGCTGATTCATTTCTTCCAGAGTTGGAAAAACATATTGATCACAAGGAACTTTGAGAGTCCGCTCAATTGCTTTAAGCATTCTCATCTCTTTATTTGTAACAAAAATTATAGCNTCTCCTTCCCGTCCTGCTCTTCCAGTTCGACCAATTCTGTGAGTGTAGGATTCAAGGTCAAAGGGAGCATCGTAATTAAGTACATGAGAAATTCGATCCACATCGAGGCCTCTGGCAGCAACATCCGTAGCAACCAAAATATTTATTTTTCCCCTTTTGAGTCGATCAACTGTTTTTTCCCTCAAGCTTTGTGGCATGTCTCCATTCAGAGGTTCNGCAAGATATCCTTTTCCTTGTAAAATTTCGGCAATCTCCATGGTCGAATTTTTTGTCCTAGCAAAAACAAGCATTGCGTCGATTTTCTCGATTTCGAGAAGCCGTAACATCATATCTTTTTTTTCGTACTGTCTAACCTTTATATATTTCTGATGAATATTGGGCGAATTTTCTGCTTTAACTTTTATGGTNATCTCAACCGGATCTGAAAGATGTTTCTCGGCCAATTTTCGAATTGGTTTTGGCATGGTTGCTGAAAAGAGAGCAGTTTGTCTATTTGCTGGTGTATGTTCCAAAATCCAATCAATATCATCTATAAAGCCCATGCTNAGCATCTCATCGGCTTCGTCGAGGACAAGGGCCTTTAGGGAATCCAATTTAAGGTATCCTTTTTCGATGTGATCCATAATTCGGCCCGGTGTTCCTACTACAACTTGGGCTCCTTTTTTAAATTCACGAATTTGTTCGCCATAACCCGTTCCACCATAAACAGGGACAACCCTTAATTTTGGTAAATTTTCGGCAAATCCTTCAATTGCTTCTGATACCTGGAGTGCAAGCTCCCTTGTNGGTGCTAAAACCAAAATCTGGGGTGCTTTTACGGAATCATCTATTCTTGATAATAGAGGAAGTGAGAATGCAGCAGTTTTCCCAGTCCCTGTTTGAGCAACACCAATAAAGTCAGATCCTTCAAGAAGAGGGGGTATTGCACGTTCCTGTATTGGAGAAGGGTTTTCATATCCTGCTTTTTGAACCGCCTCCAAAATTTGGGGTTTGAGATTGAGTTCGCTAAAGCATACACGGCTGACCGTAGGCGCATCGATGTTTTCTTCGTTCATGATGAGAGCTGTGGGGTGATTCGTTCGATTTAATTTAATTATTTATCTTGTATTCGAACGCATTTTCACATTCTCCAGTCCCATATATTTATCCACCAGTGAAAGTCTGTCCTAGCACAAAACNANTATCATGCTACAGAAATGAATACAATTGACGAGCAGTAAAATGTTTCCATGGAATTATCTAAGAATTAATATTTGAACTTTTTCTTTACAGAATCAATGATTTGATTCACTTCAAATAATGTTGAACTTGCCTAAATGAAATTGTTTGTGCCCAAAGAAACCCTTCATTCAGAAAAAAGGGTAGCTATAAGTCCTAAAAACATTTCCTCATTTCTTAAACTTGGTTATGAAGTGAAGATTGAGTCAGGTGCAGGGGATAATGCGAATTTTCCAGATCAACTTTACATCAAAAGCGGAGCAAGGATTGTAAGNGAAACATCCGAAACCTGGGAAGACGCGGATTTGGTTCTTAAAATTAATCCACCCAATTTGGAGGAGATTGATTTAATGAAGCAAGGTGCCTCATTAATTAGTTTTGCATACCCTGCACGAAATGAAAATATTCTTAAAGCAGTTGGGAAAAAAGGAGTGAATTGGTTGGCCATGGATTGTGTGCCCCGCATTTCAAAGGCCCAATCGATGGATGCATTAAGTTCAATGGCTAATGTTGCGGGTTACCGTGCGGTCGTGGAGGCATCCCATGAATTTGGACGCTTCTTCACCGGNCAGATTACGGCAGCCGGGAAAGTTCCTCCAGCTAAAATATTAGTTATTGGAGCTGGTGTTGCTGGTTTGGCGGCCATTGGAGCAGCCCGTAATATGGGTGCGATCGTTCGAGCTTTTGATACACGTCCTGCGGTCAAGGATGAAGTCAAGAGTNTGGGNGGAGAATTTTTGATGCTCGATTTTGAGGAGGATGGGGATGGTTCAGGAGGTTACGCCAAAACCATGAGTAAGGAATTTATCGATGCAGAAATGAAACTTTTTGCTGAGCAGGCGAAGGAGGTTGATGTTATTATAACCACNGCGATGATTCCTGGAAAGGACTCACCTGTTTTAATAACCGAAGAAATGGTCAAGAGCATGAAGCAGGGTTCGGTCATCGTTGATTTGGCTGCTGAGGGTGGGGGGAATTGTGAGTTAACTGAAAAAGGCAAAAAGATCACCGTGCATGGAGTCACAATTTTGGGTTACACTGATTTGCCATCACNTTTAGCAACTCAATCCAGTCGTTTGTTTGGAAATAATCTAGTTAAGCTTGTTACATTACTCGGAGATGCCCAAGAGTTTTCTATCAATAAAGACGACGAAATTATAAGGGGGGCACTTGTACTAGATGAAGGGATTCTATCATGGCCGCCGCCTAAAGTTGAAGTCAGTGTTCAACAAAAGAGTAATTCAGATAAGAAAAAAGAACATCAACCTATTCAAGTCGAAAAAAGCTCCCTTTTTACTCCCGGACTTATGCTGGGATTACTTTCAGTAGTTCTACTTGCACTAGGATGGAAGGGGGAAAATGAATTTCTTGATCAATTGACGGTTTTCGTTCTTTCCTGCTTTGTTGGTTACATGGTCGTGTGGAATGTGACCCCTTCTTTGCATACACCTTTGATGAGTGTTACCAATGCGATAAGCGGAATCATTGTGATTGGGGGAATGCTTTTTGTATCCGGATCAAATCCTTGGATTGCTGGAGTGGCTATATTTGTGGCTACAATAAATATTGCCGGTGGCTTTCTTGTAACTCAAAGGATGTTGAAGATGTTTAGGAAGGAATAATGACCGAGGGACTCGTTACCATGTCCTATCTTGTTTCAGGAATATTTTTTGTCCTGAGCCTTGGCGGACTGTCCAAACAGGAGACTGCAAAACGGGGAAATATCTACGGGATAGTTGGAATGGTAATTGCCATAGTTGCTACATTTTTCTCTGGTGAAATTGCGAATTTTCAATTGTTGATTCCTCTTATGTTAGGGGGTGCACTGATCGGAGCAGTACTGGCTAAACGAGTAGAGATGACTTCAATGCCAGAGTTGGTTGCGATTCTGCATAGTTTTGTCGGCTTGGCTGCTGTATTGGTCGGAATGGCTAGTTTTCTGGATCCGAGTCATGATTTATTTAAGGGAACAGATCGTTTGATTCATGATATTGAGATTCTACTTGGTGTATTTATTGGCGGGGTAACTTTTACTGGTTCTGTGATTGCATTTGGTAAACTGCGTGGGTCACTTAGTGGTAAGCCTTTACTTCTGCCTGGGCGCCATTTTATTAATCTTACTATGGTTCTTGTCTCGGTGTGGCTGGGATCTGAATTCTTAAGTCAAGGACCCGAAGAGGCATGGATAACCCTGCTCATCGTAACAGGGATTTCTTTTGTGCTTGGTGTACATTTGATTGTAGCCATAGGTGGTGCGGACATGCCCGTGGTTGTCTCGATGTTGAATAGCTATTCGGGTTGGGCTGCTGCAGCTGCGGGTTTCATGCTCAAGAATGATTTGCTGATCATTACAGGTGCATTGGTTGGAAGCAGTGGGGCGATACTTAGTTATATTATGTGTAAGGCAATGAACCGGAGTCTTGCTAATGTTATTTTTGGTGGATTTGGAACAGATGGAGGCAGTTCAGGTANTGGAGGTGCGATTGAAGGATCGATTACAGAAATTTCTGCGGATGATGTTGCTTCCGAACTCAGGGAAGCCAAGGAGGTTATGATTGTTCCAGGTTATGGAATGGCAGTAGCACAGGCTCAGCATGTCGTTAAGGATATTACTGAAATTTTGCGAGACCAAGAAATTAATGTTCGTTTTGCGATCCATCCGGTTGCCGGAAGACTTCCAGGACACATGAATGTATTGTTGGCTGAGGCAAATGTTCCATATGACATTGTTTTTGAAATGGATGAGGTCAATGAGGACTTACCGGATGTGGATATTCTAATGGTTGTCGGAGCAAATGATATTGTTAATCCATCTGCTCTGGAGGATTCAAGTAGTCCGATTGCTGGAATGCCAGTAATTGAGGCATGGAAAGCAAAGTCTGTGGTAGCTTTAAAAAGAAGTATGGCAGCCGGATATTCGGGAGTGGAAAACCCACTTTATTTTAAGGAAAATACCAACATGCTCTTTGGTGATGCCAAGGATACTTTGTCCGCTGTGTTTCATAATTTAAGTTAATTTCAAACCATGTAATGCCTTGCAGATGATGAAGGCTTAACCAAGAAATAAAAGATGGCTAAATTTATTCTTTTCTTTACTACTCTCGTCTTTTTGTTAACAGGTTTTGGAAAAGACGCAGTTTACAAACCAAAACTAGTAAATAGTAAGTCTGGGGAACACCATGATTTTCCACTCGGAGTTTTGGAGGCAACCGGGCGACTTAAGGATGGGGACAGGGAAATTCTAATTATGGATATAGGCCAAGGTGGGGCGGCTGAGCTTGCGGGTTTACAGATTGGTGATCGTATAACTAAAATTGATAATAAAATACCAGAGAAGTTTTCAAAAAAGACAGATGCTGGCTTATCAGGCCCACAGGAGCTTTTGGGTAAAAGGTTAGATCAAAAGGCCGGATTATCNAATTCCNNGTTGNCGCTAGAAGTTTCCCGTGGTGAAAAGACTCACAAATTGAATATTCAATTACCAAAGAGCCAGTCATTTTCTTTATCAACCCCCAAGTCTTGTTCCAAGAGAAGAAATTTTCTTTCAGAAATTAGTGAATATCTAGTTAATGTTCAGCAAACGAATGGTAGGTGGAAGCCTGGTGTCGGTGGGGATGCAGATGTTTATACAACTGCCTTTTGCGGACTAGTACTTTTAGCAAATAATAATATCAAGCACTTACCTTCCATNAAGAAATCGATTGAATTTATTAAAAGGGCCAGTATTGAAAGCATTAAACTGAGCGACCCTCAAAAAGGACCCAAAAACTGGCAGACGGCAGCGAATGGAATTTTTCTAGCTGAGTATCAATTGGCAACTGGAGACTCATCTTATTCTGCGGACCTTAATAAATGCTGTAATCTATTAGCGAAAAGAGTAACGGAAAAAGGAACCATGGGACACCATTTTTCCATTCCATACAGTGGGGGCGGTCTCATTGTGATAAATGTGCAGGCACATCTTGCATGGGCATTAGCAGAGAAGTGTGGGTATTCAATTAATGAAAAGGTATGGGCAAATTCATTCTCAGAAATTAAGAAATCTCTTGATCCAAAGACTGGAGCTTTGGGGTATTCTTCAAGAGCTCCGTGGTCTCCTGATATTGCTGCCCGTACAGGTGCGATGGCAACTGCTTTGATGGTGAAAGGTGAAGAAAAACGATTTGCTGAGTCACTGGGGGGTTCTCTTGCTACGTTAAATGGTCGTATGCGTCATGCACATGCCATGTCATCGATAGGTTTAATTTTTGGGTTCTCAGGGCTTAAGACTGCTGCACCGCAAGAATATGCCAGTGTTTTACAAAGATGGCTTCCATATCTTGAGCTTTGTCGCCTGCCTCATGGAGGAGCCGCTTTTTTTGGTGGAAAGAGAAACATTGGAGGTGATCAATACCTAGGTTATTCTTCCATTGGCAATGCGATGGTGGGCCTTATGTTGGCAAGTGCGGATGACCGACTTTTCATGCATGGCGGAAGCAGTAAGGGCTGGTTTGGCCATATTGAATAAAACTAGATTATAATTCTCGTTATTTTTTTAANTGTGTTAAAACATTTGAGTNAAAAAAGGAAAGTTTTCNAAGTTGTCCAAAGCTCAAAATTAGCTTTTCTAGAGTTGTGAATTTTCTAAAACTTGCTGGTTTNTTACTTATTTTTCATGTCTNTTGTGTGGCTCATGAGGGGGATTNTGTTAAGAAGATTGAATCTTTCCATTCTCATAAAGACCTAACAGGTCATACACATATTGGTTGGGAGAGTCGTTATTTTTCCGAAGGGCGGGATGCTCTTGAAGGATCATCAATATGGACTGGTTCCATTGAGTTGGGTTACGATCATTTATCCGGAGGTGTTTGGTACGGACGGTCTTCCAATCATCGATACGATGAATTGCAATATAGTTTGAATTTGTCTGAGGNGACTGGCCATTTTTCCTTCTATGCTGGTTATACGCATCTCGTTTTTGCAAAAGATGACGATTCAGATGACGAGTGGTCCCTTGGGGTAGCCTACGATGGACTGCCTTATTCCTTGGAAACTTCCCTGGACGGAACCTATTCCATGGATGCCAAAGGAATGTTCTATGAATGGAGTACATACAGGGAGTTTTCTTTAGCAGAACAATCGACCGGTTTAATATCTGGAATCCTTGGAATGAATGATGGATATGTTTCAGATGGTCACAATGGGGCAAACTTTTATGCGTTTAGTTTTGGATTAGAGCGTGAAATCACAGAAGAGCTTTTGGTTTTTGGGCATGGAATGCAGAGTTTTGCTATCGATTCGAATCCCGCATTCGCAGGAGACGACCAGCTTAAAGACTTTTTTCATTTTGGAATCGGCCTTCAGTGGTCCTTTTAGTAGCACATGGACGACCAAGAAATGATTCACTTTAAACTTACTGATAATTCATGAATCAAAAACCGAACATTATTTTTATTATTACTGATCAACAGCGGTTCGATACCATTGCTGCATTGGGATATAATCATATGGATACGCCCCACATGGATAGGTTGGTGAATGAAGGNGTTTCATTCAATAACTGTTTTATTACNGCAGCTTCCTGTGCACCTGCTAGAGCAAGTTTGTTTACTGGGTATTATCCACATACCACCGGAATATTTAAGAATGCAGACTCGTGGAAACGTTCATGGATAGAGAAACTTGCTGAGGTTGGTTACCGTTGCGTGAATGTCGGTAAGATGCATAGTTACCCATACCACACACCCCTAGGTTTTCATGAAAGATATGTTGTGGAAAATAAGGACCGTTATTTAGAGGAGAGATTTTATTTTGACGAGTGGGATAAAGCGTTGAAAGCACGTGGACTTGTTAAACAGCAGCGTGAACTATACAGGAAAAGAACTGATTACAAAGAGGCATTGGGTGCTTTTGATTGGGAACTTCCCGAGGATATGCATCCTGATATGTTTGTCGGGGACACTGCTACCTGGTGGTTGAATTCATACCCCAAGACTGAGCCTCTTTTTTTACAAATCGGGTTCCCGGGACCCCATCCGCCCTACGACCCCACACAAAGATTTAGTCAAAAATATATTGNAAAAGAGCTTCCTTTGATGGATGTTTCCAAAGAAGAACTTGATGGATTGCCTGAGCCATTAAAAGGGTTACGCAGACATAACAACGAAGTCGATCATGATTCCGTTGTTCTCGATCTTGAACCAACTAGAGAACAAAGGCATCGGCAAAGAGCTTACTATCTTGCCAATGTAAGTATGATTGATGAAAAAATTGGGGAAATTCTCACCACACTTGAAGAANATGGNTACTTAGAAAATGGCATTGTTATATTCACTTCCGATCATGGAGACTGTCTAACAGATCACGGGCACAGTCAGAAATGGACAATGTATGACTTAGTGACCCGAATACCAATGGTGGTATGGTCCCCCAGTTTCTTCGAAGGTGGACGTTCCATAGATGGTTTGTGTCAGCACATGGACATTGGTCCGGCTATTCTTGAACTTGCAGGAATTGAAGTTCCTGAATTCTTTGAAGCCAAGTCAGTCTTGCCCGCACTACGAGGAGAGGAATGGTCCCCNAGGGAATATGTCTTTGCAGAACAGATCAAAGACGGGATCTTAACTGAAACAGAATTTATGAGTATGATTCGAAATGAAGAATGGAAACTTGTTCATTTTTTACATATGCAATGCGGACAACTCTTTAATTTAAAGGATGACCCAAATGAAATTAGAAATTTGTGGGATGANTCTTCTTTTACCAATATTAAGAAAAAGTTGCTAAATCAACTTTTGGAATGGCATATTGAAAGCCAGGTTCACACCCACGACTGGGCAGCCGATTTTAGATGATAAATTAACCATGAAAAATAATATTAAAATTTATTCTATTTCTGTCTTCTTTTTTATTTTTGGGTATTTTGTTCACGCCACTGATTATCCAATCACGGGTAGCGTTGAAAGATTAAGTCCAGCCATCAATGACTTGATTTCAAAGAATGCAAAAATTGAAATTCTTGCCGAGGGTTATGTCTGGTCTGAAGGTCCGGTTTGGGTTGAGAACGGAGAGTTTCTTTTATATTCAGATGTCCCTACAAACAAAGTCTATAAATGGAANGAAGGTATGGGAGCCAGCGTTTTTTTGGATCCTTCCGGGTTCACTGCAAAAAGTCATAGATCAGGTGAATCAGGTTCAAATGGTTTAACTCTTGATTCTCAAGGCCAACTTGTTTTGTGCCAGCATGGAGATCGACGAGTTGCTCGAATGAAGGCATCAACTCAAAATCCAAAATCTGAATTCGTTACATTAGCAGCCAANTATCAAGGAGCAAAATTCAACAGTCCCAATGATCTTGTTTATAATCAAAGAGGTGAACTATATTTCACGGACCCTCCTTACGGATTAATTAAAAAAGAAAAAGATCCGAATAAAGAGATTGAATATCAGGGAGTTTTTCTACTAAGGAAAAATGGTAATGTTGATCTTGTAACTAAAGAACTTGAACGTCCGAACGGAATTGCTTTATCCCCGGACGAGAAGACTTTATATGTTGCGAATTCTCATGGCCCTCGTCCGATTTGGATGTCTTACGAACTCAAAAAGAATGGATTAATTAAAAAGGGAAAAGTTTTTTTTGATTCCTCACAATATCGAAAAAAACATCCTGACCGTTTAGGTGGAAACGACGGTATGAAGGTCGATGTTAAAGGAAATGTTTGGGCAACTGGTCCGGGGGGTGTTTTGATTTTCTCTCCAGAGGGTGAACACTTGGGTACAATTCTCACTGGTCAACGTACAGCTAATTGCGCTTTTGGGGGAGATGGGTCCACCCTGTACATAACGGCGGATATGTATTTGATGAGAATTGAGACAACCACAAAAGGATATGGGTTTTGATGATAAATCTACCCCCCAACATAAATCCAAGTATTTTTTGAATGAAAACAATTTTTAAAAATTTAAAATCCAATATGGTTTCATAATTAAAGTGTATACATTTTTTTGCAGTATATAGATGATTATTATTTTGATGGGGGTATGCGGTTCGGGGAAATCCACTGTGGGTCGTAAACTTTCTGAAAGATTGAATTTTAAATTCATTGAGGGGGATTCTTTTCATAGTGATGAAAATATAAAAAAAATGAGTAGTGGAAGCCCCTTGACGGAGTCCGATCGTGAACCATGGTTAAAAACTATACGGAATGAAATAGATAAAAATCTAAGTAATGATAAAAACTCGGTAATTACCTGCTCGGCTCTTTCGAAAAAAAGCAGGGAAATTCTCGGTATAGAACGATGCGAAGTAAAGCTGATTTATTTGCATGCAAAGTACTCAGTTCTTGCTGGGCGGCTTGGCCGAAGAAAAAATCATTTCATGCCTTCAGGACTTCTAGAAAGTCAATTTAAAGCATTAGAGGAGCCGGGTGAAAAAGAAGCTATTTATGTTGATGTGGATCGAAATGTGTCAAAAATAATTGGACAGATTATTAAGGAAATTTAAAAATTTTCTATGATTCACTTCCAATCTGTTTAATTGAATTGATAAGCAAGTTTTAC
Source organism: Opitutia bacterium (assembly GCA_002694035.1). GTDB lineage: Bacteria > Verrucomicrobiota > Verrucomicrobiia > Opitutales > Seribacteraceae > Seribacter. The sequence goes on along the minus strand of NZKY01000056.1, from coordinate 6,267 downwards.
TGACACCGCTTTAAATTTATGAATAGCTAAAAATTATGAGAATTTATTTTTGCAGTTCATTATCCCTGTTTATTATTTTTGTTTTNAGCTTATCTAATTTGTTAGCTCAGCATGACAGAGAAAGGAATGCATTTAGATATTTAGCGGAAGGTAAATTAGATAAGGCATATTTTGAGCTCAAAAATGGAAAGAAACATACTGACCCTGCTGAAAAAGCTTTCATTTCAACATTATGTTTATTGGAAGAAAAAAAAGTTAAAGAAGCATTTAAAATGGCTCAATTGGCAGTTGAGTTAGGGCTGCCTTTTGAGCGATTTGTAACTGAACCAAGAGAGTGGTTGGTTCCTCTGCATAAATTTCAAGCTTTTCAAAAATGGAAAGATAAAATGAATCCATCTCTACTTGTTCATGGTCCAATGCTTGGACAGGTGACAGATGATTCTGCCAGTTTCTGGTTTCGAACCGATGGTCCATGCGAAATTGGGGTCGAAATAAATGGTCATTCAGGGCTCGAAACGATTCAGACGCAAAATAAAGATGGATATGTTGGTGTNGTTGAAGTCGATGGACTTTTACCTGGAACCTATTTTTCTTACGATATTTTTTTAAATGGTAAAAAATATGAGGATGAAAGTCGGGAGTTCGGTTTCCGCACTTTTCCTGCAATAGAAGAGGGGGCAAAATTTACTGTAGCATTTGGTGGATGTTCCGGTTTTGTTCCCGAATATGAACATGTTTGGGAACTAATTGCTGATCATAATCCAAGAGCAATGCTAATGTTAGGGGACAATGTTTACATAGATGACCCAGAGGATGTTAAGTGGACTGGTGATTATTGTTATTCCCGTCGACATTCAAGACCAGAGTGNAAAAAACTTGTTGCTAAAACATCTATGCATGCCATCTACGACGATCATGATTTTGGAATGGATGACTGCATCCCAGGTGCTTTGGTTGATCATCCTGTCTGGAAAAAACCAGTGCTTGAGAATTTTATTAAGAATTGGAATAACCCAATCACCGGAGGAGGTGCCCAAAACCCGGGTTGTTGGCAGACTTTTTCTTTGGGTAAGGTACAATTCATTATGCTGGATTGCCGATATTACCGTGACAGAAAAGAAAAATCCATGCTCGGGACTTATCAAAAGAAATGGCTTAAGGATATATTACGGAATTCGGANGCTACTTTTAAAATTATTGCATCCTCCGTTCCATTTTCCCGGGGTATTAAACCTGGGAGTAAAGATCCCTGGGACGGATATCCAGAGGAGCGAGAAGAAATTTTCAATTTTATTGAAAAAGAAAACATCGAGGGAGTTCTTCTCATTGCAGCAGATCGTCACCGTATAGATTTACGAAAGATTTCTAGACCTAATGGTTATGACTTCTTAGAATTTGTGAGTGGGCGGCTTACAAATAAGCATGTTCATTCTGTGGTAAAGACAGATGGATTGATTTGGGGATACAATAAGACCTGCGGATATTGTCTCCTTCGATTCAATACCAAACTTAAAAATCCAGAAATTTCTCTTGAGGCTTACAATAATATGGGTGNCTTAATCTATTCCCATATTATTCGAGCAAGTGAGCTAAAAAAATAAGTTCAGTGTGAATTTAAAAAATCTCTACTATTTTTGCCTGCGGGCAGAATTTTACCTTTATTCCATACAGGATTAATCTCTTTTCCATTCCACCTGCTAATTCGATAGAGAGTTGCGAAATTAAAATCAGGTGCTTTGCCACCTTGACCACCTACTACTTCCGCACCCCTTCTTACATTATCCTGCATCCAAGAAGGCATTCGTATGTGAAACGGGTTTCTTTCCAATTCACCCTTGTGGTGTGATAGTGCAGCAAGAAGATCAGCAACTTCTTGCGTGGTACTCTCTACCATAAGATTGGGTTGTGGGATTTGCCCCCAATATTCTGTTTCAATTAGAAAAGGAAAAAAACTTTCTGTGCTTGAAAGGAGATCTAAGGTTAGGAGGTGAACTCCTAAATGAGTCTGATTCCAATCGTTTGAATTTGGGAAGAAGACAGCAACTGGTTTCCATTTTTCAATGACATTCTTTAAAGCCAAAACTTTTTGATTCCATATTACTGGCTTCAGTTCTTTGATTTCAGGTGTAGTCTTNTCGGTGTCATNAATTAGCATTTCTTCAAGCTCAAATCCAATCCAGTCACATGCTTTTTTTAATTCGTCTAATCTTTTTTTTCTTCGTGACAGATTACTTCCAAGNGTGATCGCAACCGTCACAACGCGAAAACCTGCTTCTCGCATTAGCCTCAAAGGCAGAGCACCCATGATACACTCGTCATCAGGATGTGGAGAAAGAATTAAAGCAGTGGGCGAATCTTCCCTNATTACCTGATTTTTAGGTGGGTGAACTTCTCCAAATGGCAGATTTTTACCGAGTTCCGATAACCTCTTAAAGCTTTCTGCATATTCATAGTATGGATTTTTTTCCATTTTAAGAAAATTNATGGGATAGATTAGAAACACGAGATATCTTCTGATTCAATAACATTTGGATTTATTGAAGAAAAACTTCCAATTAATTTGGTTTAAGAGAATAAGAATTTTAAACTTATGAACATTAACAAAGACTAGCTTGTCTATGTATAACAGAAGGTATATAAAATTTATTGATTTATGTTAAAAATAACCCTTTTTTTTCTATTGCCAATTTTTGTCCTTTTGGGGCAGATACCTGCGTCTTTGCCAATCTCTTCATTACCTGATTTGGCCAACAAATCTACTCCCTTTCGTGGTAAGATATTTCATAGTGGATACGAGGGATATACATGGGTAACCTACCCACATGTTGAAAATTCGGCCAGTCTTGATGTCGACCCTTACGGAAAAGTTTATGTAGTTGAGTCCAATCGTTTTAAATACGGAGTGCAAGATTTGCGGGGTGCACGCTATTTGGTTGCTCGGGATTTTCAGTCCAGGACATTGGAAGACCGCCTCCAGTTATATAAAGATTTTGCTCACAAAATACCTTTGGATTGGTATACCAATGTTCCAGATCGGGTNATTTTACTTGAAGATAAGGATGGTAATGGTGTTCCTGACCGTCGTTATGTTTACGCTGATGATTTAAATGAAACCTTAGATGGAATTGCGTTCAGTGTTTTGGCTGAAAGAGATTCTGTCTACTTAACAAGTATCCCATCCTTACGAAAACTTACTGATAACAATAATGATGGAATTGCTGACAAACACGAAAAATTAATCGATGGATTTGGTGTAAGGATTTCATTNACAGGTCATGATTTACACGGTGTGGTTAGGGGACCAGACGGACGCCTTTATTTTTCTGTCGGAGATCGGGGTTATCATGTGACCGATCAATNTGGAGTNGTTCATGCAGANCCTGGCCAAGGAGCAGTTTTTCGGTGTGAGTCTAATGGTTCTAATTTTGAAGTTTTCGCCTATGGCTTGAGAAACCCACAGGAACTCGCATTTGATAACTTTGGCAATTTATTTACCTTCGATAACACTGGTGATATTGGGGACAAGGCAAGGGTGGTTTATGTGTTGGAGAATTCAGATTCAGGTTGGGATATGGCACATCAATCTGCTCACCAATATGTGAAAGACTTAGATTGGGGAGACTTTCATACAAAACAATCTGTATGGGTTGGAGAGAAAATGTTTGATGTTTATTCCGAAGAACAACCTCAATGGGTTTATCCACCCGTTGCACATCTCGGAAATGGGCCTTCCGGTGTTGCTTGGATTACCGGTCCTTCATTACCTACAGATTTACAAAATACATTTTTGTTAACCGATTATCGTGGCTCCGCATCAAGATGTTTGGTGCATAATATTTCTTTGGGCGGTAAGGGTGCAGGTTTTTATGTAAAGGAAACTTCCAGCTTTGTTGGGAATGTTGGTATCGCTGATGTTGCTCAGGGATATGATGGGAATATTTACTTTGCTGATTTTGGGGGTGGTTGGTCAGTTAATCAAAACGGTTCCATTCAAGTCATTCGTCCGAAAGATGAATCTCTTAGAAAAAAGGGTAAATCTCTTTCTCTGCTTATGGCTGAAGGTTTTAATCATCGATCACTTCCTGAATTAGCCGGTCTTCTAAGCCATTCGGATCAACGGGTTCGTCAATCTAGCCAATTTGCTATGGTTAAAAGGGGAAACGATTCGATTGATCAGTTTAAAAAAATAATNGAAGATTNTGAGCAACCTCTTTTTGCCAAACTTCATTCAGTATGGGGACTTGGACAGCTTGCTCGCCTAGCTAANNTAAAGGTCGAAACTATTCTTTTGTCTTTATTAACTCATCCTGAAGAAGAAATCAGGGCCAATGTAGCCAGAGTTGCGGGTAGTTCCGGGCTCAATGGCATGGCAATACCTCTTCTTGACCTAATGTCTGATTCATCAGATCGCGTGGTTTCATTNGCAGCCCTTTCCCTAGGTCGAATAGGTTCTGGTAATACCAAAGAAATTGTACCGAAATTGTTGTCTGCCGTCCGTGAAAACAAAGGAAAGTCATTTGATCCAGTTCTCCGGCATGCTTACATTTCTGCCTTGGATCGTTTGGTTACGACNGAAGATCTNATTAANCTAGNTTCATCCGACTCCGTTGAACAGCGTTTAANATCGGTGATTCTTCTTCGCCGTAGATCTGACAGTAACTTGATGAATTTTCTAGAAGACGAAGAGAAGATTGTTCGCAAGGAGGCAATTCGGGCAATTTATGACACGGCGGCTTTGGATGGATTGGCTGGTCAAAAACTCGCTCTCGTTGATCCAGCTGATTATTCTTATCACATTCAATTAAGAATTATTTCATCCAATTTCAGAATAGGTTCAGACGATTCGGCCAAAAGATTGCTTAAATTTTGTTCTAGNTCCAAAATTCCTAGTGATCTCAAAACATTTATCTTTCAAGGGTTGTTGAGGTGGGGAATGAAATTAGATACAGATCCAGTGCTTGGGCATTTCCGTCCTATGCCTGTAATTTCTTCATCAATGAGCTCTTTGACTAGCGTTCTAGGTAAAGACTTGAAGGGTTTTTTAATGCAGAAAAACGACCCAAAACTTGTTTCTCTTGCNACAAANCTGGCTCAAAAAATNGGNCTATCAATGGATGCCGANATCCTTCGTAATCAAATTATGAATAATCAATTGGATCCGCAGGTGCGGGTTGCAAATCTTAATAGTATGGCAGATTTAAATCTGACTAATGATGATACTATACTTCTTTCTCTTATTGAGGATGAAAGCGAGGAGGTTCGGGCCACTTCCTTTGGACATTGTATTGAACGAGGTTTGCCGGGAATTGAGAAATTGGGTCTAAGTGCAATCGAGAAGGACTCTTTGTTAGTCGCTCGTAGTGTAATGAAAGGATTGGTGGTAAAATCCCCTGATGTAATGATTGATTTATGGAAGAAACGTGAATTAAATCTGAGACCTGAGCTTTGGCTTGATTTATATCTTTATCTTTCCACGAATGATCATTTAGAATCTCAAAAAATTGCTGCCACTTATGCTGCGGGTGAACCTGGTCGTGTCCATGCATTAAGTCTTTACGGAGGAAACTACGATAGTGGAGAAAAAGTATTTAGAAATCAGGGTGCTTGCATGCAATGCCACCAGATTGATAAAGAAGGGGGTGTTCAGGGACCTTCTTTGTCACTTGTGGGGGATCGGTTAAACCCTTCTAAGCTGCTTGAGTCCATTGTAAATCCAAGTGCAGAAATAACTCCTGGGTATGGACTTTCCTCGGTTAGTACAAAAGATGGATTGACTTTGGTTGGACGCGTCGTGAATTCAAAAGATTCAAACGGTTCAATCGTGCTCATTTCACCGGACGAAAAAGAAACTAATTTGAATAAAGATCAAATTGTTTCAATCTCACCACCTGTCTCTGCTATGCCTCCTCTTGGGCTTACCCTTTCACCTTCTGATCTTCGCGACTTGATTGCATTTTTAAAATCGCGCAACAAAAAGGACCTTCTTGCTATGAAGAAAGAAAAAAAGTCAAAACTCTCCCATGGAGAGAAATAGTTGATATACTTTTATAAGTACGGATCAACCTTTAGGCTTTTAGCTTCTTTTTGTTTAGGAACCGGGATAAATCCCGATATTAGCGTAGTATTTGGAATGTTCTTCCCAAGTTTTACACTATGAGGATCCAATGAGTATACTTTGGGCTGAAAGTTTTTTCCCTGTACGCGTACTGTGTATTGTACTTCCTTTGATTTATCATTAATGACCTGTACCACGGGATTTGCATTGGA
>NZKY01000055.1 GCA_002694035.1 Opitutia bacterium | reverse complement strand
ATGCTTTAGTCCTAGCAGAGCTGAAAAGCTAAAATAAGGGTCTTTGAAACTTTGGTGGAGGTGGCGGGAATCGAACCCGCGTCCCGCAATCTTTCTGATACGGCGTCTACACACTTAGTTCTCTTATTAATTTAGGGCTAATTAAGGAAGGAACACCTATTAACCCGAGGTTATCTTCAGCCGTTTAGCCTCCGATAGACAACCAAACGCTCCGAGGTTTTACCTGCTTTTTAACGCCCCGACTACCCAGCAGGTGTCAGTAGACTGTCGACGTCACAGAACTATGCTGCGAGAGCTTCGAGCTCAGGCTCGAAGTTAACGATATTATTTTCGCCATTTAGTGTTTTGAAGCATTTTTTACGAGGCCAAGCGTCATCCTCGATATGCAACCGAATTTTCCACATTGCAGTCGAATCCGGAACACCCCCAACAAAATATCAAAGAACTTAGAAAACTTACTTTAAAGAAAAAGGGGAGTCAAGTTTGCCAGTTGAAAAAATGTGCTAAACACTAAGCAATTATCGAGATCGATTGTTTACGATTGCGAAAATGTTAATTTCTCAAACAATAATATCACTTCCAATGACTTCAATTGTTAAAAAAGCGTCTCCCAAAATTCAATATTTTAATCGTGAATTAAGCTGGCTTGCATTTAATAATCGTGTTTTAGACCAAGCAAAAAATCAAAGTTACCCTTTGCTTGAGAGGATTCGCTTTTTGAGTTTCGTTTGCTCTAACCTTGATCAATTTTATGAAATTCGTGTTGCCGGTCTTATGCAAAAAGTTGATGGGGGGTCGGAAAAAAAAGGCTTTGATGGAATAGCACCGAGAGAACTTCTGAATAAAGTTCGGAATCTTGCCAACGAAATGGCTACAGATAAGCAAAAGTGCTGGAATGAAACTTTAAGACCCGCATTATCAAAATTTGGTATTACCTTTAAAAATATCAGTCAATTATCCAAAGATGAGTATATTTGGCTTAAAGCTTATTTCAGGAAAGAAGTTTTCCCTGTTTTAACGCCGCTAGCAATCGATCCGACTCATCCCTTTCCATTAATTCTTAACAAGTCATTAAACATTATTGTAAGACTTAAAAACCAAAGAAGGAAAAAAGAACAGGAATTAACTGCCATAGTCCCCGTACCAAGAATACTACCAAGACTTGTTAAATTAAAAAATAAAAATTTAAAAAGCGATTCGTTCGTTTTTCTTTGTGATATAGTAAAATATTTTGCGAGTGACTTATTCCCCGGTCATATTGCAACTGGATCTTGGGCTTTTCGAATTACAAGAAACAGCCATCTGTATGTAGATGAGGAGGAAGTTGAAAACCTACTTTTAAGTATTGAAGAGGAATTACATAACTTACGAAAAGGCTCTGCAGTTCGCTTAGAGATAGATGATGGGGTTAACAAGAAGGTTTTATCCTATCTACTTGAATCACTAAAATTATCTCCTGAAGATGTTAATTTGGTTAATGGACCGATAAACCTTTACCGATTAATGGCTCTCCCCGAGTTAGTAGAAAGGCCGGACCTTAAATTTCAGCCTTTTTCTTCATATATTTATCCTTCCCTACGGGAAAAAGAAAAAATTTTTCAAAATATTACAAAAGGAGATATCCTTCTTCATCACCCATATGATTCATTTACGCCTGTAGTCGATTTTTTAGAACAAGCAGCTTNTGATCCTAATGTGCTAGCAATCAAGCTAACGATATATAGAACTAACGGCAATTCTCCCATTGTGCAGGCCCTTATGGATGCAGCAAGAAATGGAAAGCAAGTTACCGCACTGGTTGAATTAAAGGCTCGTTTTGATGAAGAAGCAAATGTTCAATGGGCTCATAAAATGGAAGAAGTCGGAGTTCATGTTGTTTATGGATTACCTGGGCTTAAAACTCACTCAAAATGTTGTCTTGTCGTCAGAAAGGAGAATTCTAAACTCAGAAGCTATGCTCATTTGGGGACTGGCAACTATAATCCAAGCACTGCCAAAACTTATACTGATTACAGTCTATTCACTGCAAATCCATCTTATACTTCTGATTTAACTAATCTTTTCAATACTTTAACAGGATACAGTCGAGCACCCCGATTCAAAAAGCTTTTAGTTGCTCCTTTTACTTTGCATAAAAAAATGATTGAGCTCATTAATAATGAAAAGGATGAGGCAAAGAAAGGTCAGCANTCTATGATCATAATTAAAGTTAATAGTCTCATAGACCAGCCAGTTATTGACGCACTTTACCTTGCTTCACAAGCAGGTGTTAAAATCGAACTCATAGTGAGAGGAATTTGTGGATTAGTCCCGGGAGTGAAAGGATTAAGTGAAAATATCAGAGTTCGTAGTATCCTAGGACGCTTTCTTGAGCACAGTAGAGTATTCTACTTTAAAAATGCAAAAAAATGCGCAAATTTATACATTGGGAGTGCAGATTGGATGCAGAGGAATTTCCTGAGAAGAGTTGAGGCAGTTTTTCCCATCGAAAATCCAATAATGGTTGAAAGAGTTTTAAAGGATTTGGATAAATATTTATCTGATAATGAAGGGGCAAGTTTCCTCAAAAAAGATGGCTCGTATTCAAAAATCGAACCAAGGGGAAGAAAAAAAGTAAGTTTTTCATCACAAAGAGCTATGATCGAAGAATTGCCTTTAAGTAAAACTGAAGAATAAATCTGAACTTAATTACTTCCTTTTGAAAAACCAAGAACCAGTGCAAAACTGACTAAGAACACGCCGAGACCAATCAGTGGATCTCTTGATAAACAAAGCAGGATTCCTAAAATACAAATTACTGGTGCTAATGGTCTTCTCCAGTCAAAATTCATTATAATTTTAACGCAGGCGGAACGGAATTTCTAGGGAAGAAGAAAGTTTTCCTCCGGGAGGCCGCCCTAAGTTACCAACTGATTTACTGNCCTGAAGNACTAGTCGGTCAAGTGCTGCATTCCCCGATGATTTAGAGATANAAGGATAAATAAGCGAACCACTTGAGGAAATTTTAAAAGATAGAAATGCTTCGCCACCAACTCCTAAGTTGGAATTTTTTTGTAACCTAATCCATGCTTGTTCGAGTTTAGCCTTAACTTCGCCCAGATATCTGTTGAGAACTGTTGGACTAACAGCACTCGAATTAGGAGTAGTTCCCGAAAGCTGAATTGGTGGTAGACTAAATTTGGAAGGATCAATTTTAACTTTTGGGACTTTTTGAGTTNNATTTTGCTTAATAGGTGCGGGCTTGATGTTGTGTTGTTTTTTNAACTGATTAAAGGAAATAGTCTTTGGTTTTTGAATCGGACGTGGTTTAGGTTGGGGAGGGGGTGTGGGCTTAATTTGAGGCTGGGGCTTAGGTTTTGGCTTTATTTGAGTTCGTTGAATTGGTTTAGGTTGGGGAGAAGGGGAAACTTCAGGAATTACCTCAGGTGTTGGTGCAATAGCTTTAGGTTGGTCTAAAATGAGAGGAGCACTATACGCAGATGCTAGTTCAAAAACATGTACCTCTTCTCTTTCTTCACAACTCGGAATAAATCCCAAAAAACCTGCAACAGNAAATAAAACTCCATGCAATACGAAGAAGCTTATGAAGGACTTTGATTCCCCTTTATTTAAACCCAACATAAAATAAAAACTACGATATATATAAAGACTACTNTTTCTTTAAAATGTTCAAAACGAGCATTTTTACAATAAGTTATTGATGAAACTAATAATGGTCTCTTTATACAAACTTCCCCCTTTTTGAACCAAATCATTGTGTGATGCGTGCTTAATTTGTAGAAACTCTTTTGTTCCACCTAAGAGATTGTGCAATCTTTTGCCATGCCTAAAAGGAACAACTTCATCCCAGCGACCGTGGATAACGAGTGANGGCACATTAATGTCTTTTGCAAATTTGATATTTNGAAAGTAATCCCAGGGAATAATGGGTATTTCTGNGACCGTACGAAATGCGGAAAGGAAAGGCGATTCAAGGATAATCCCTGCGAAAATATTTTGGGATGCTAGATAACAACTTGGCCCAGAACCCAGTGATCTTCCCCAAAGGATAATTTTATCTTTTTTTATGCCTAAATCAGTAATCATGTAGGACAAAACTGAATCTATACTCTCAAAGCATCCGTCTTCAGTGGGATCACCAGAACTTAAACCATAACCCGGATAATCATATGATATTACATTACACCCAGACTCAGAAANTTTTTCTAAATGAGAACGAATCATTCCGAGATCTTCTCCATTNCCATGGCTGTATAAAATTGTTAATCCATTAGGATTCCTTGACTGAACTTGAAAACAAGCAATTCTCACCCCTCCTTGGGTTGAAACNATAAAATCTACCTCATCTTGAGNGTAGGAAGGTTCTAAAGGGTAAGGAAACAAAGCACGACCAGCAAAAAACCAAGCAATGAACAAAAGAAAAACATAAAAAATGCAAAATAGAATNAAAATCTTAGGCCATGGAAGATTGATAAAGTCTTGTAGCATTAAATTATTTATGAAAAATTGATCTTTTATTCATTATCTTGATAATAACTAATTTTTAAACAGTAAAGTTTATGAAAATTTCTTGTATTGGAGCAGGTTATGTAGGAGGGCCGACCATGGCCATGATTGCAAAAATGTGCAAAGAGGTAACGGTTACTGTTGTAGATCTTAATAAGGATCGAATTGATGCTTGGAACTCGAACGAACTTCCGGTTTATGAACCAGGTCTCCTTGAAATTGTACAGGTAGCAAGAGGCAAGAATTTATTTTTTAGTACTGAAATCGATCAATCAATTAGGGAAGCTGATGTTATTTTTATAAGCGTAAATACACCAACTAAACAATATGGGTCAGGAAAAGGAAATGCCGCAGATTTAAAATTCATCGAATTGTGTGCACGAAACATCGCAAAAGTTGGTGGAGGAAACAAAATAATCATAGAGAAATCAACAGTCCCTGTTAGAACAGCCCAAATGGTTAAGGAGATTCTCAGTGAGGCAAACAATGGATTTTCCTATGAAGTTCTTTCTAACCCAGAATTTCTTGCCGAAGGAACCGCTATTTCAGACTTAGAGAATCCCGACCGTATTTTAATTGGTGGCGATCCGACTGAGGGTGGCAAAGAAGCTATAGAAAAAATTGTGGACCTTTATGCTCATTGGGTAGATAGAGAAAAAATAATTACTACAAATCTATGGTCTTCTGAATTATCCAAATTAACAGCGAATGCCTTTCTTGCTCAAAGAATCTCCAGTATAAATGCAATTTCGGCACTATGTGAAGAAACGGGTGCTGATGTGGATGAAGTTGCGAGAGCAATCGGAGCAGACTCTAGAATAGGCCCAAAATTTTTAAAAAGCTCTGTGGGTTTTGGCGGATCATGTTTTCAAAAGGATATTTTAAATTTGTCTTACCTATGTAATCATTTCGGTTTGCCCAAGGTGGCAAATTATTGGAATCAGGTTGTTAAAATGAACGACTATCAAAAAGATAGATTCGTCCAAAGAGTTATGAATTCGATGTTTAATACTGTATCTGGTAAAACAATAGCTATTTGGGGATTTGCGTTTAAAAAAGATACCAACGACGCAAGGGAGTCACCCGCTATTACAGTCTGCCAAAGATTGCTCGAGGAACAGGCACATCTAAAAATTTACGACCCACAAGTTTCAAAAGATTCTATTATTAGCTCNTTAGGTATTTCACCGAATAATAAACANATTACTTTTTCAAATAATGCTACTGATGCCNCCGTTGGGGCACACTCTATTTTACTCCTAACCGAATGGGATGAATTTAAATCGCAAGACTTTCAAATAATTTACCAAAACATGGAGAAACCTGCACACTTTTTCGACGGCAGGAACTTGATAGAGCCTAGCTTGCTACAAAACACAGGATTCAGAGTTTCAAGAATTGGGAAGCCTTAAATTTAAATTGCAGGTTTTCTAGCTGGACGCGGAAGTTGGTTCACTACTTTGTCTAAAACTCCATTTAAAAATTTTTTGGAATTTTCACTTGAAAACTCTTTACTTATTTCAAGAATTTCATCAATTACAACGACTGGCGGGACATCAAGGCGGTACTGAATTTCATAAATAGCCACTCTTAACAATCCAAGGTCAGCTTTTGCTATCCTTGAAAACTCCCAGTTGTCGACTAATTCCTTTATCATCGAGTCAATTATGTCTATTTTTTCCATAATCCCATCAACTAGCTCATAGGCGTAACTGAAAAAACCTTCATCTTTACCCAACCGATTGATGAGTTCATTTAAATCTCGATGAAAATCATCTGTCTGATTCATCTCCCATTGAAAAATAAACCTAAATGCAGTGGCTCGATTTTGCCTACGCTGACTCCACTTCGGATTGGTGACTAAATCTTGGTCCATTTGTTGTGTAAATTCCCCATTTCAATAGCAGCATGTGCAAATTCATGCCCCCGATCAAGTTTACCAATAATTCTTTCCTCTGCATCTGCAATATTATCGGCGACAACAATACCATTTATTATTGGTACATTGAAAGACACTGAAAGGTTCTGAATAGCATTACCAGATGACTCAGCCACTAAATTATGGTGGGAGGTTGCCCCTTTGATTACAACCCCAAGAGCAATCAAACAGGAATAATCACCTGAATTTAGAATAAGAGAAAGGGCAACTGGGATTTCATGACTACCAGGGACTCGTTCAATGGTAAGTTTTTCGGGCTCGCCACGCTGAGAGATACATTTAAGAACTCTTTGTAAGAGTGAATCAACAAGCACAGTGTTGAACTTTGCAGCTATAATTCCAATTCTCAATGAATTTACAGAAAGATTGTTAGGTGGCTGAATTTCGGAACTCATAACTTAGTTATTTTAGTAAAGTTCTCTCAACAATTTCCAAGCCATATCCTTCAAGCCCGACAACTTTCCTTGAATCTCGGGTTAGAAGTTGAATTTTTTTCACTCCTAGAGCGACCAAGATTTGAGCACCAATTCCATAATCTCGAAAATCCATTTTAGTCGTGGGCAATTTGTCTTTAGGAAAATGAGGATTCTCAGGTCTTTCAGGTCGCCTTGACTCCATGTACAAGAGGGCTCCTGTGCCTTTTTCAGAAATTAATTTCAAGGATTGCTGTATTGGGTTACATTGATTCGGCTTTTCTATAAGCCCCAAAGCGTCTGTGAGTACATTGGCAGTTTGTACCCTTACTAAAGTAGTTTTGTCGTCTGAAATATTCCCCCGTGTTAAAGCGTAGTGAAGACGGTTATCCAAAATACTTCGAAATTTATGCAAAATAAAACCTCCGAATTCCGAATTAAATTCGGATTCAGCAATCTTTTCAATTAATTGATCTCTTTGATGACGGTACTCAATGAGTGAAGCTATAGAAATTAATTTATAACCCCATTTCTTCTTAAAATTAATTAATTCAGGAAGTCTAGCCATGCTTCCATCTTCATTTAATATTTCGCATATCACACCACTTGGATGAAGCCCCGCCAATGAAGCAAGATCAATGGCAGCCTCAGTATGACCGGCTCTTTCAAGCACCCCGCCAGGTCTTGCCCTTAGGGGAAAAACATGACCTGGTTGCACCAAGTCTTCAGGATTTGCATTTGGGTTAGCTAAGATTTTAATTGTAGAAGAGCGATCAAAAGCACTTATGCCTGTAGAAATTCCCGTGGCAGCATCAACAGAGACTGTAAAGTCTGTACGTTGTGCCTCTCGATTGTGAGTAACCATGCTTGAAATACCTAAGCGGCTGAGTTGATTACTCAAAAGCGGAACACATATTAAACCTCGAGCATGCAAGATCATCTGATTGATTGACTCAGGATTAACCTTTGATGCAGCCATAATTAAATCGCCTTCATTTTCCCTATTTTCATCATCGGTCACTATAACTAAGTTACCTTTTCCAATTTCCACAATTGCATCTTCGACAGGATCAAAGCTTGTAGTATTTTGTTTCGCCATCATTTATTGAAGTACAGCACGGTGCAAATCATCATAAAACAAATAAGATATTATCACAACGCAATTTAACTCGATAATGCTAAGAGTTTGTATCTTTTATGATATTCAAAAACTCTTCTTCAGTCAAAATTTCAACATTAAGCTGCTTTGCTTTTTCTAGCTTTGAACCGGCACCTGGACCAGCCACCAAAAAGTTGGTATTTTTACTTACACTAGAACTAACTTTTCCGCCTAATGATTCAATTTTCAAGGCCGCATTGTCCCTGGTAAAGTTGACAAGACTACCAGTAAGGACAAAGGATTTTCTAGTCAAAGGAAGCTTTTCCTTATTTGAATCGAGCTCTTTTAAGTTAAGTCCTTCATATTTTAATAAAGCTATCATTTGTAGATTTTCCTCTTTTGAGAAAAAATCATGAATACTTGAAGCCATCTTTTCACCAATTCCTTCCAAGGCGGATAAATGTTCTTCAGTGGCATTAATTATTCCATCAATATTTCTAAATTTATTAACAAGTAATTTAGAAGCAGAACTTCCTACATGCTTGATTCCTAAACCGCAGATAAAACGCCAAAAAAGGGCTTTTTTACTTTGCTGGATCGAATTGAGCAAATTATCAGCCGATTTTTCAGCAAAACCATCTAATTTCAAAAGTTGACCTTTAGACAAAATGTATAAGTCAGCTAAATTTTTGACATTCAACTTTTCAACTAATTGTGAGATCACGGCTTCACCTAGGTTGTCTATATTCATGCAACCTCTTGAAGCATAATACTCCAATCTGCCTTTCACTTGGTCATTGCAATCTAAATTGGGACATCGCCAAGCTGCTTCACCGACATGCCTTTCAAGTCGAGTTCTACAGCAAGGACAATTAACTGGAAATTTGTATGACTGAGATTCCTTCTGCCTTAGCTTTTCAATAAAACCAATCACTTGAGGAATAATTTCACCTGCTTTTTCAACAACAACAGTATCACCAATTCGTAAATCTTTTCGTTTAATTTCATCTGCATTGTGCAAACTTGCTCTAGAAACTATAGTTCCAGCTAACTGTACAGGTTTTAAATGAGCAACAGGAGTAATCGCTCCTGTTCTGCCAACCTGCAACTCAATTGCCTCAAGTAAAGTTTGCTGCCTTTCAGATTCAAACTTATAAGCAATCGCCCATCTTGGTGCTTTTGAAGTATTTCCAGCAAGTTTTTGTAAGGCGAATGAATTCAATTTTATAACGGCTCCATCAGTTGGGTAACTGAAGGAATTTCTGATTTTTTCAAGCTGACAAATACTGCCCCAAGCATCGTTAACAGAATTTGCGATCTCAAAAAAATCGACCGTAGGGAACCCCCAATCTTTTAAAGAATTACTAAAATCAGACTGACAAGAAAATCTGTCTTCCGGTTCAATTGCACCCATTCCATAAACAACTATTTTTAATTGCCTTTGAGATGCTTCTTTGGGATCAAGCAACTTGACAGTCCCTGCAGTCAAATTTCTTGGATTCGCGTATAGGTCTAAGCCATTTTTTTTTCTTTCTTCATTGATTCTGTAAAATTCTTCATGTCCCATATAAATCTCACCCCTAATTTCAATGGCAGAAGGAAATTCTTTACTCTTAATTACTTTAGGTAACTCATGAATGTGCATTATATTCTGAGTTATCACATCACCTTCAACTCCATTACCCCGCGTTGTTGCTGTGCTCAACGCACCATTATCGTAGGTAAGAGATACGGCTACCCCGTCAATTTTAGGTTCAATTGTGTAGGAAAATGAACTGGATTGAAGGGTTTTAGAAAGTCTCTTATCAAAATCAAAAAAATCTTTTCTGTCATAGGTATTATCAAGACTCAACATTGGCACAATATGGGCATGCGATAAAAATTCTTTCAATCGATCATCCCCAACATTGAAATCACTACTTTCTTTTGTATATATGTTATCATCGAACAGTCCAAGCGGGTCCTCATCTTGATCGATAGTTTCAAATTCTCGCTTAAGCCTGTCGTATTCTTGGTCAGAAATTGTTGGCTTACCATAACGATAATAAGCCTCATCATGTAGCTTTAACAATTTATGCAGCTCAAGCTTTCTAGATTTTGACATATTGTAAACTTCTTAAGATAAGCGTAGAAATGCAGTCTTCATTCTCTCAATAGCTTTCTCTAACAAAGAACGAGTACAACCAAGATTTAACCGCAAGAAACCACAATTACCAAAATCAGCTCCATTAGAAAGACCCACACCAGCGTCTTCGAAAAATGAATGTGGATTTTCAATACCTAAACCCCTAGCATCAACCCACATTAAATAGGTTGCCTGAGGAGAGTAGGGGGTAATACCTGGCAAAGAAGATATTTCACTAAATGCTAAATCTCGATTTGTTCTTAAGTATTTTATTAATTCAATTCTCCATTGTTCACCATTTCTGTAGGCTTCTTCTGCTAAAAGGAAACCCATGGCTGGAGGATCTGGAACAATTCCCCGCATTGCATTCTTGAACTTATTTCTCAGCTTTATATTCGAAATGACTGCATATGAACATCCAAAGCCGGGAAGGTTGAATGTCTTACTAGGTGCCATCAAAGTAATTGTTCTATCCGCAATTTCACCGTTTAGCGAAGCAAAGGGTATGTGCCTTAATCCTTTTTCTAAAATTAGATCACAATGAATCTCGTCGGAACAAACGAACAAATCTCTTTCTAATATGAAATTACATAACCTGAGCAATTCATCTTGGGAAAAGCATCTTCCAACAGGATTATGAGGATGACAAAGCATAAAAAGATCACCGCTTTTTGTTTCCAAACTCAGTAATTTCTCAAAATCGATTTCATATTGGTTTTCTACAACAACCATCGGTACACGTGTACATTTTAGCTGTGAATATCCGGGTGCTGTTAAAAAGGGAGGGTAAATGGGAGTGTTTGTAAGAACTTGTGAAGCAGACTGCTGAAAAACTTTACATGCTATATTCAGCCCGCAAACCATACCGGGAAGCCAAACAATGGTTTGCTTGTCAATTGACCAATCGTAGTAAACGCTAGATCGCTGAATGACGATTTCGTACAAACTTTCTGGGCAAACTCCGTATCCAAAATTACCTCGAGAGGAAATTTCGACTGCCAAGTCAACTACACTAGGAGGTGATTTGAAATCCATATCAGCTACCCACAATGGAATAACATCACTGGAAGAATACTTCTCCCATTTCAAACTAGATGTGCCAGTTCTATTAGGCACATCAGAGAAAAACTTGTTAGCCTCGCTCAAACAAAAAGCCAACTTTCGGCAACATCACTGCCATGAATATAAATACTTCAAGCCGATAAAATTGACCTCTTGGTCAAACCCACGATTGTACTCAATAGAAACACCATGAATATCATTAATCCACCATGTAAGTCCTAGATCAAAAAGAAAGTCATTTTCACCAAAACTGCTCCACAAGCCTTTAAAACTTCCTCCGACAGACATTGAAAAATATTCAGTGAATAAAATTTCTGTCCCACCCAAGAATTTCCATGTGAACCCATCTTGGTTCATTCTAACTTTAGCAGAATCACTAAGATATGATATCCCAAGCCCAGCAAAAGGTCTGAACATGCCGTTTTGGAAAATGTATTCATCGTAGTGATAGATATAATCTAGACCAAGCTCCCAGGATGATTCATCAGAATTATTGTAGTCTACATTTCCGTAAGAGAAATTAAGATTAAAATCAGTGGAATCGGAAGCTAAACTATTTGCCGAAAGATTGAGGAAATCACCTTCCAAATTAACTCCTTTGCCTCCGTCGGCCATAGCGTAACCAAAACCAAAGTAATATTCACCTAGTCTTGATTTTGCATTAACAAGATGAGTGCAAACTGAAGCTAGAACAAATAATGATAAAATTAATTTCATATCATTCAATTAAATCTTAAGCTCCTCACAGTCAACCTGTATAATTAGGACTCTAATATATCTAAATTAATGGCTTAAATATCATACCCATTGCTTTGAAAATCCTTGCCGAAAGCTGTTTTTGATCAAGGAGAGACAATTGCGGAAAATTTCCTACATTTTTCCAATTTGAAAAAAATTGATGGTGCCCAGGTCCAACACTTTCTTTTCCGTCTTTCAGTTCAAAAGCTGAATGTCTACGAATTGGCCATGGATCTAAAAATGGAATTGCTTCGGAAACCCTATACATTAAACGATTAATAGAACTTAACATTGGTCTGTCCTTCTTGTTCGCTATTAAATAACTATTATCCGGATCTATATCACGATTAATGCTTTTCATTAATTTTTCAGAAAAATTTGTATCATATAAAACAATACCTAGCTCAGTATTATAAATATCGGATCTTGGATCTAGATTGTAAGACCCTACAAAACTAATTCTCTTATCGACCACTAAAGATTTAGCATGTAACGAAAGGAATGGAGTGGTTTTTAGAATTTGATTCTGCCTCTCCGTTTTATTCGCTTTCCCAAAAAATCGAAAAATAGAAGATTCATCATCATGGAAATAAGAAGTTCGATAAAGTTTCAATTCATTTTTAAAAGGAAGTCTTGTCATTACTGTGGCATAGTTCATCATCTTGGAAATATCTTTAGGAATAGGTTTAAACTCCCACATTTCTAAACCAAGTTCTTCCAAATAAATTCTTTTTTCTTTGTAATTTGCAGCGTAAGTTATCCAATTATCAGTAGCAGCCAAACTATTAGTTGAAATTACCACCCTAAGATCATTTTTATTCTTTTTTAATTCTAGAAAAGCATCCTGCACGTTCTTACTAAGAACGACATAAGGGGATTGAATAAAAATTGAATCCTGACCTTGTCTAATTAATTCCAAAAGTTTTTCTGATACAGTTGAAATCCTAACTGGTGCTTCATCTACTTTATCGGGCAAATCATAAACCCACTCGATCTTTTCAACATTCATCAAATCCTTAAGGAAAAGATCCCTGATTAAATCTGCATTATTTGCCTTTTTTGAAAGTTCTTCGAATATTGCGTAATCAAAAAAGTCTGCCTTCCCCAAATTACTTGGGAAGTTTTTGCTTTTTATTCTTTTACTTACATCGATAAGTTGTGTCGTTGGAACAGATTGATTTGAATTCCAGTAAATATTTAAACAATCCAACATTTCCGAAGTATCAGGCAAAAGTACTAGGACATCGCGATCTTTATAATTCAAACCAATTACCTGGTCGTAATAATGATTGTTCACATTTCTGCCCCCAGTAATCGCAATATAACCGTCAATAACGAACAATTTATTATGCAACCTTGCATTATGATCATGAAAATCGATAGCTAAACTAGAAATTTTTTCCAAAAAACTTGGATTAACTTTTGGTGCACTAGGATTAAAATATTTTATTTCAAAATCGGGACTTAGTGTTGAAAGAAAAGCAATTAGGTCGGGCCTGTGTTCATTAAACATGTGGTCAATGAGTAGTTTGACTTTTACGCCTCTTTGTTGATTAGCTTTAATTAATTCCCATAAAATAAATTTGCCAACCTCATCAAACTCCCAAGAAAAAGTTTGGATTGAAATATTTTTTTGAGCGGAGCGAATAAGATTTATTCTGAGCAAAAGAGATTCCTCACCGTGCTCTAAGAGAAGAGCTTTAGGTTTTTGGCTTTCAAGAAGTTCACCCTTTAAATCATGCCACAATTCAGGTGTTCCAGCATCACCTTCCGAATTAGTTTTAGGATCATCGAGAAAAGGTTCGTAAGTCTGAATGTATGCTGACTTACATCCCCCTAAGAAACCGACAATTAAAAAAAACAGAAAGTAAAATACTCCGAAATTTGAGAACATAAATAAATTTTTTATTTATTCAGGAAATTGTCGGTAGAACTCTTTTTAGAGCTAATATTTAGGTGCAAAACTTCGCCTCAAAAGATTTTTCAGCAGCTTCGTCACCAATTAGGATGATTTCTCCGTCCTCGGAAAATCTATTTTCAGCAGAGGGAGTTATAATTGTACCTGAATTTCCCTTGATTGCGACTATACTACAACCTGTCCTTTCAGTAATTTTACAATCCTTAATCTTTACATCAACTAGAGATTTGGGAGTTTTTTGACTAAATACATCCAATCCTTCTGTAACCATCAAAATTTCTGCACGGTTTAAAAGATTAAAAATGGTATTTGCACCCATGTGATCCTGAGACATGACAAAATCTGCACCAGCTCTATGTAATGGTTCAATATTCCGATGTAGGAATGCACGCGTAATAATTTGAATATCAGGTCTTAATTTTCGTGCGTAAATAGTCAGATAAACATTACTATCGTCGTTATGACTAGTTATGATCAACGCTGGTGATTTATTAATTCCAGCTCGCTCTAAAACTTTTTTTTCCGACGCATCTCCTAAAATACAATTGGAAACCATAGCGGCTTTTTTTTCATCTAATTCAATAATTCGATAAGAAATCTTTGCTTCTTCGAGTGCTTTTGCAGTCTCTCTCCCCACTCGGCCAGCACCAATTATTATAACCGGTTCATTGTTACGCTTGTAGTCACGAAAAGCTTCATCGTATTTATCAAAATGGGTTTGAGTTCCTGCCAATAATAACACCGTATGATTATTGAGCATTGTACTGGAGTCTGGTAATTCAAAATGACCTCTCTCCCACATTCCAACTACATTGACTCCATAATTTTCACGAAGCAAGGCATCCTTTAATTTTTGCCCAACCAACTGAGTACCATGAATTGTGGCCTCGGCAATTAAAACTTCATCAAAGGAACCAATCACATGAGTAGAATTATCTGTGCAGCAAATCCTTCTTGCCAAAAAGCGTCCCATTTGAGCAGCAGGTCTAATAACATGAGATGCTCCAGCTAAAGAAAGGATTTCTTCTGAGGTAGAGCGATTACATGTACTCACAATTGTTAAATCTGGAGAAGAATCTCTTGCCCTGAATGTGATATTAACATTCCTGATGTCATCATCAGTAGTCACTACCATTGCAGCATTTTGAATAGAAGCATCTTCAAAAGTCTCAACATTATCTAAATTACCATGCATAACAGGGATTCCCATATCATGTAATTTTAGAGCTTCTTTAAGTTCACCAACAATTAAAACAAACGGATAACCAAATTGAGTTAATTTATCCATTAGTACATGGCTAATTGAATCGTAATGGGTCAAAATAACATGCTTTTGCTTAGCTGCCTCGAAGCGACGAGCCACCCTTGCACCTGTTTGATATTCCATGAATGGCTTGTATAAAAACTCCATAAATACGAAAGGAAGAACAATAAATAAATAAAAGACACCCGTGAACATAACGGCCATAGAAAACAAGCGACCGTTTTCACTAGAAAAAGTAATATCTCCATAACCAAGCGTGGACATCGTTGTCAGCACCCAATACAGAGCCTCTACCCATCCAATCGAGACGCCACCAAGTTCTGCAGACCTTAACTTTATGTAGGCCTGCATGTAGGAAAAAACAAATAGAACTAAAATAAGAACAAAATAAAAAAAACGAATAGCGTTTTTACGTTTACTCCTCTGCTTGAAAACAGAAGGTATGGATTTGATGACATCTCTCACTTAAGAATTTTTNAAACANTATTTTTTATGACAGTTAAAAACTGTCTTTTCAATCTATATTAAAATCAACAATAAGAAACAAATTCATTTCTTTCTTATTGCGAGACCNTTAAAGATTAGTCTTTTTCAATTTATCACACATGCACACTTATTCTTTTCTAATTTTTCTTTTGCTATCTTTTGCCAGTTTCGGTCTAGAACCTGTCAAAAGCTCAAAACGCTTAATTTTTCACTCTTCCCCTAAAGCATTAAATAAAAAAGCAATAACTTCATCATGGCAAAGGTTTAACGGTCCATCAGACGATGCATCTTCTCCTGAGACTCAAATTCTTGTAGATTGGNTCGAACAAAAGCCCAAAATCTTGTGGGAGATAGAAAAAGGCGAGGGATATGCATCACCAGCGATAAAAAACCGCACTCTTATTTTATTTCATCGATTAAACGGAAAGGAGAAAGTTGAAGCTCTGAATTCGGAAAATGGTAATTTAATATGGAAATACGAGTATCCTGTAGATTATGAAGACCGTTACGGATACTCGAGTGGACCAAGGGCAAGTCCGGTGATTGATGATAAATTTGTCTACACACAAGGCGTTACCTCTTGGTTGAGNTGCCTNGAACTNNAGACAGGNAANCTGGTATGGAAAAGAGATTTAGCGAAAGAGTTTAAAATNCCGAACTATTTTTTTGGCAAAGGATCCAATCCNATAATTTTCGAAGATAANATAATTNTAAATGTTGGTGGNGGGAACCAAGAATGCGTCATTGCATTTAATAAATACACTGGTCAAACAATATGGATAGTAAAAGACAGTTGGGGCGCTAGTTATTCATCTCCAAGAATAGCCAGCATGCATAACCGAAAGGTTTGCCTCGTCTTCACTGGTGGGGAAAGTCGTCCACCAACCGGGGGACTTCTTTTGATTGATCCAACAAATGGAGAAAAACTTAATCGATTTAGTTGGCGCTCTTCAAGTTATGAATCGGCCAATGCAGTTCCACCAATTCCATTAGAGCAAAATCGAGTTTTCTTATCAGAATGCTATGAAAAAGGCTCGGTGGTTCTCGAATATGATAAAGAATTTGAACCAAGTATTGTGTGGCAAAACAAGGATATAAATATTCATTGGATGACCCCGGTCATTGAAGATAAAACCATGTTTGGAATTGCGGGCAGGCACCAACAAGGGGCAGAAACATTCTGCATTAATTGGGAAAACGGTCACATTCATTGGAAAGAACGAATTTCCTGGACGGATAATTTAAATAATCAAACTCTTAATTTAGCTCTTTNCAGGGGTTCNATTTTAAAATTAAATGATTACTTTATCTGCCTATCAGAACTTGGAAGTTTGTTGATTCTCGAAATGAATAAAAATGGCTGGAATATCAAATCTAAGCATCAACTATTTTTTTCACCGGGAACNTGGACTTTGCCTGCATTGTCTAACGGACTGCTTTACATTATGCAGAATGAGACAGACCGATTAACTGGGAAGAANCCGAGAATGCTCTGTCTTGACCTACGAAAATCATGAATAGCAACCATGTTGTTGCAGAAGTATATACATTTGGTGGATTTAGTCGCCCTCTTCACTATTTAGTTCCNCNNAAANTTCTGGATTTTATTGAAATAGGNTCTTTAGTAAACATACCCTTGGGAAACCGAAGAGCAGTCGGGTTAATTGCTCAACTTTCAAAAAAGAGAAAGCCTAATCACAATGAACTAAAATCAATTACTTCAACTGTTCAAAAAGATCCTGTCCTAACGGAAGAACTAATTCACTTAGCAAAATGGATCAGTTCCTACTATTATACAAGCACGGCTCAAGTACTTGAAATCATGATTCCCTCTGCTGTGAAACATGGAATGGGTGAAAAAACAAAGCGGTATTTATCCAAAAATCCTTCAATCGTTACAGAAGATATCTTAAAAAAAATAGAGAGATATCCTCAACAGTTAAAATTGTTCAACCATATCCAGCATGCATGCATGCATATCCCACTTCATGAAACACTCAAAAAGTTAAACATTGGGATTTCCTCAGCAAAAAGCCTGATCAAAAAAGGATTTATCCTTGAAACCAAAGAATCTATTGAAAGGCTNGCATACCCCGACAATGCCTCAGATAAAGTTGATGCTGAAGAATCTAAAATTGTGCTCACAAAAGAACAAGAGAATGCATCATGCAAAATAGAAAGACTTATTAAGCAAGGGTCATTTCATACACATTTACTTCAAGGAGTAACTGGATCTGGGAAAACTGAAGTTTATTTCAGGGCAATGGAAAAAGCCTTAGGTGAAAAGGGGAGTATTCTCTTTCTTGTACCCGAAGTAGCTCTTGCACCGCAAACAGTTTCAAGATTAAGAAGCCATTTTAGCTCACAAAAAGAAAAGGTTGTGGTATGGCATAGTCATTTATCAGACGGTGAAAGGCTAGATGCATGGCAGGCAATAATTTCCGGAAAATCACGCATTGTTGTTGGAGCACGTTCGTCTGTGTTTGCTCCGGTGAAAAATCTGAAGTTGATCATTGTTGATGAAGAACATGAACCCGCCTATAAGCAGGAAGAGAATCCCAGATATCACGGAAGAGATGTTGCCGTTTACAGAGCTATGCTTAACAAGGCGACATGTATTTTAGGATCGGCAACACCATCCCTAGAAACTCTTCATAATGTTGAAATAGACAAATATTCAAGAAGTTATCTAACAAAAAGAATTGATGGAAGAGAATTACCACTAGTCCATATAATTGATATGCGTAGAGAAATACAGGGAAAGAAAATAATCCCAATCTTATCTCAACCACTTGCAGAAGCATTAAAGCAAAGATTTTATTCGCGTGAACAAAGTATTCTTTTTTTAAACCGAAGGGGCTTTAACACTACAATGCTTTGCCCTGAATGCGGATATGTTGAAAAGTGTAAGGATTGTAGCGTTTTTATGACTTACCATCGAACGGATTTTCTTCTAAAATGTCATGTTTGTGGCAACCGAAAGAAAGCACCCAAATTTTGCCCAAGCTGCAATTCTACCCAAATTTTAAGAAAAGGGCATGGCACGCAAAGGATTGAAGATATAACTTCATCTCTTCTTCCATCAAATGCAATAATCAGGAGAATAGATGCAGATGTAATGTCTAAAAAAAATCTATTTCGTGAAACACTAAATGATTTCAGGAAAGGTAAAATCGATATTTTGGTTGGCACTCAGATGATAGCTAAAGGTTTAGACTTTCCCAATGTTACCCTAGTTGGAGTAATTGATGCTGATTTGCCCTTAAGAATTGAAGATTTTAGAGCCTCTGAAAGAGCATTTCAATTATTAACACAGGTTTCTGGCAGGGCAGGGCGCGGGGATCGATCTGGAGAAGTTTATGTACAAACTTATGCTCCTTTCACATCTTCAATTCAATTTGCAAGGAAAGGAAATGTCCAAGGTTTCACTGAAGAAGAAATGGAAAACAGAAAAGAATTTGCATATCCACCTTACAAGCACTTCATCCGTCATATTTTCAAAGGGAGGAGCTATGAAAAAACATCATTTTATGTTGATCAGTGGAAAAAAACTTTGGAAAAAGAAACCCTTAAACAAGTAAGTATTAAAGGACCAGCTCCTGCTCCTCTTGAAAAAATCAAGGGGTATTACCGATTTCATCTATTTTATTTTACGAGTAATGTTTTAAGTTTTCTCAAACAATATGATGAAATAAGAAATAAATTCCCATTAGATAAAGACTTAAGCGACACCCTCGATGTGGATGCAGTTCAAATAAGCTAATTTCGAAGTATTGGATTTTCCACCCTGAGAAGCGAGGGTTCACCATATTCATGATTTCTAGTTAAAAGCACTCCTGAACCCGCTGGTACTAGCTCATCATTAAAGGGAGAATTACCAGCACCAAGACGTCGCCACCCACCGCTATGAACAAATACTTTGGGTGCACTCGTATATCCATATCCTGATTGGGTTATAGTTATTGACTGCACTCTACCACTTACAACATTTGCAATGCCATATGCACCCTGACCGCCACCACCAATAAATGACACGAAAGCGTTTTCTGTGTACCCGCTACCTCCATCTCCGGTGGTCCAGTTGGCTTCTCCTGTGAACATGCAATTACCACTTTTATTCAGAAGTTCAAAAGTGTTTGGCGAGGGAACATTCCCTACTTCATGAAATCCATTGGCAGAAGAATAAATCAAAATGCTATCATTAATAGAACTCACCTCATTACCATTTTCATCAATCAAACTTTTTACAGGCAATGCAGAATTTGTTTTGTACCCGTACGCATTAGAAATTTTAACAGTAAACCCTCTTTTCAGTGAGTGATTCGGGGAAGTAACCACAATACTTCCTGTATGAGGATTAGTCATTGCAGTAATAACTCCAGATGACATGGAAAGATCAGCTTGGGTAATTGAGGCAGCAACTCCTGTCCCGCGTCTTGCCGTTAAAAATGCGGGCTTAGTTACCCCTTTATTTGTTCCATCATGCCAGTAGGTTGTCCAAACTCCTTTGTTTAGAATATTAATATTATCTGCCTTTTCCTGATTGGATGAAACAAACCACTTTTTAGTATGGTTTAAATCATCAGTTAGATTTGGGGATGGAATTAGGTCAGAAAGCATAGTATCGACAGCAAAAGGATTGTTCATCAAAGCACGCTTACCCGAGGCAGGAATTTCAACAAAACTATTTTGAGTATTGGCAATGCCAGTGATCTTCAATTCCAATCCAGGTGATGATCTTCTAGCGATGATAAAAGATTCATCTGGATAAATAATTGTTTCTGATGCGTTAATATCATAAAACCCGACTCTGTCCCACCTTGAACCGTTATGATAATATGGAACATAATCACTCGACGTCCCATTTTGATCAACTTGAGACTTAAGAAGGTAAACAAGGTCAGCAGTGGAAGAATTTCCTTCCATTAATTGAGTGTCATTGTATCCAAACAACGACCCTAAGGTCCATCCTTCAAAAACTTCTACCAATGAATTGATTTTAAAAATTGAAGAAAGGTCGTAATTAAGTGGGTTGTTAAGACTAAGTGTATCTCCAGTGTTTGAAACTATCAAAAAAAACTTTCCTGAATAAGGGCTCCCTCCTTCGACACAACGAATGAAATGAACACCGCCTTCAATCATAACTTCAGGAGCTTTTGCATATCCCTTACCACTGTAATTGGAATCAAGATCAACCGAGGTAACAATTCCGCTAGAAATGGTAGCAGTGGCAAAAGCCAGTTCGTTATCTACCCATGACTCAGAGCCCTCTGTCGGCGATGCCAAAGATACATCAGGCTCAGATGAATAGCCAGCTCCTCCAAATAGAATCTCAATTCGATCGAGCGACTTATTGGAATCCAAAAATGCTTTGGCTCTTGCTTTCTGGGAAGCCAAGATACCATCTTTGAATGGCCAACTCAGAACCGTCGGATCAGTTAGGTCAGGAACACGATGAAACTGAACATTATTTCCATTCACCAACTTAACTTGTCCGCGAAACACAACTTTACCTTTTACACCCGGAGACAGCACATTGTAACTTGGAGCATCCACTGATCCTGCAGGTAAATTAGTTCTAAAAATACCTCTGGGAAAATCTAATTCTCCTGCATCTCCGAAAACAAAATCGGCAAATACAATTATAATTAATAGTCTACAAAAATTTAGCATGGAAAATTCACAATCTAAAATTAGCAATAATCTATCAGATCATAGTTTAAGATGCTATTGATTAACATAATTTGCAAAGGAAATTAAAATTATATGTTTAACCTAATCAGAATATTTAACACAATCAAATTTGGTAAATGAATACAGTGCCCAAATTATTACTTCTCCTTTTTTCCTTTTCTGGATATTCGGTAAGTCTATCCGTAAATTTCGAAGATAAAATTCACTCATATCATGAAAAAAAACCTGATGATCCATTTGCCCAACTTAAAAATGAGCTGGAATCAAAAAAGATCGATTTAAATTTTCAAAATGAGAAAGATTATCTGAATTGGCTTCTTAACGAATTATATATCAGCAAACATTCCCAATTATTGGTTTATTCAACCACAAGTCTTCAACTAAGCAGAATTTCTCCTTACAACCCAAGGGCAATATATTTTTCAGATGATTTATATTTAGGATATGTACCGGGAGGACAGATTGAAGTTATTGGGATAGACCCTCAACTTGGAGCGATTCCTTATATATTTGATTTACCCAAAAAAAACGAAATCAAGCATCCAAAAATATACCGTTCTACCAGGTGTATGAAATGTCATGCTTCTCAAGAATTTGGAGGAAGTCCAAGCCTTCTTCTTTCCTCAGTAATTCCTGCACATGGTGGCGGAACTATTGATTCTTTTAGGAAAAATAGTTTTGGTCATGAGATTCAATTTAAAGATCGATTTGGTGGATGGCACATCACGGGACATAATCCTTTTCCAATTAGTTGGGCCAACCAGATCGGGGTTATGTCAAATAATAAAGTAGGCCGAATACCAAATCCACCCGGAAAGTATTTTAAATGGGAAAAGTATCCCACTAAATCAAGTAGCATCATCTCACATCTTCTTCTCGAACACCAGGTTGGTTTCACAAATCGGTGTATCGATATTATTTACAGGTACAGAGAACTCATATCAAAAACCTCCAATTTGGAAATAGATCAAAAGCGTAAGAAGTTCATTTCACAAGGGACAGGTAAACTTTTAAATTATCTGTTATTTAAGAATGAGGTGCCACTCGAAAACTTTAGAATTACTTCGAATGATGCCTTCCTGAATGACTTTCAAACCTCGTCAAATAACTCATCTAAGCTGAGAAGACTGAATCTAAAATCCAGGCTTTTAGATTACAGATGTAGTTACATGATTTTTTCAAATTCATTTTCAGGTCTTCCTCTGGAGTTCAAGATTGAACTGTTCAATCAACTATTTAAAATCATGGCACCTAAGCAAAAAAGTGTTCCCGATGAATTCTCTTATTTGGAAGAAAAAGAAAGAGAAATCATTCACCAAGTTTTAACTGCTTCTTTCCCATTATACAGAAATGAATGAAATAAAAAAGGCACCCAATGGTGCCTTTTTTAATCAAATACTGAACAATAAATTATTTCTGAGCAACCTTTGCACCAGATTTCTTCCAGCCTGATATACCAGCAGACAAATGTTTGATATTTTTGTATCCCAATTTCGCAGCTGCATCAGCACCCCTTTTATAAGCACGGCAACCAGGACCGCCACAATAAGATACAATTAATGTATTCTTATTCTTCGGAAGAGATTTTGCTAAATTTTTTCCAACACTAGAAAAATGAATTGCAGTTGGAATATGACCGTTACTGTAACTCCGAGCACCGTTAACATCAATGACTGCAACTTCTCCCTTGGAAATTGCTTTTTGCAAATCTTTAATACTTATATCGGGATATTCACCTGCGAATAAGGAAGTTGAAAATAAACTAAAAATAAACAGTGAGATAATTTTTTTCATAATATAATTTTGTTAAAAGAACATATCATTAATTTAAGTTGGCTCTAAGCAAACAAGAAATGAGGAAAATTTTAAATTTCACTTTTCAGGAATCATCAAAGAAGTGAGAGTGAATGAGATAAAAATCTTTACGGAGTAGTAATACGAAGACGTAAAAACCTTCTTTTGGAACTCAACATATTACTTGAAAGCACCCATGTTTCCCGTACTAAGCCACCACCTAAGAGAATAGATTTTTCGATCTCAACCCCGTATGTACTCCAGGTCTGAAGATTGTTACTCTGCTCTACATGATAGAAGAATTCTTCACCAGCAGAACTTTGAGTTGAGTTATTTGAATCTTTTGAATAACGGACAAAGGAAATTCTCGGACGATTATCATTCAGAACAGGAAAAGTTGGCAGGTGCTCAAACCTGTCAGTGCCCAGTGAGTCTGATGCAATTGCACGCTCAAATAAATTACTGTACCCATCACCATCAGAATCGGTGTAATCTTCATTGAAAACTCTTTTTACTTCTTGAACATTCATAAGAGGGTTTTTGAGCAATTGACGATCTAAGAAGCGACTTTCAATCTCATTGTACCGAACATCTGTCTTCCTGAATTGTCTCCAAACAGATTTATTGACATCCACAACTTCAAGACTTCGAGTAACAGGATCTGCAGCAACAAAAGAATCATTACCATGGGCATAAAATGTAAGATTTACCGTACCAACCTTTAGTGGAACTACTTTGTTCCCTCTAAATATTCGCACCGTGGTCGGGTCCGAACTTACAACCTCAAGAGGCAGTCCGCTAGTAGAACGAACTCCTTGAAGGACCAAAGGTCGGTAACCTCTGGGAGTCTTACGCAATCCACCCGGTTGGCCAAATTCAGGAAATCTAATTTCCTGCCTTTGTTTTGATGAAACATAAAATACCTGAGTAACATCAGGAGCAGGATTCACATAAGCACTACCACTTTGACTTGCCGTAATGCTCACATTTCCTTCCAAACCGTCCAAGGTGACAACCCCAACAGAATTAACTGTTGCCGGACCATAATTAACCCTAAATGTGACCGGCAAGTTAAACACAGGATGATTCAAACCACTTGAAACTGCAGTAGCGACTAATTGAAAAGCAGGATCGTCCCTAACTTTCTCAGGTATGATTTCAAAAGTAATATTTTGATCATCTTTTACTCCTGGGTGGATGACGGTCAGAACACGACTCACAGGATCTGCAGGGTGATATCGATTATCCCCTAATTGCATTGCTGTTATAGTCGTTGAGCCAACTCCAGAAATTGTGACTAAATTACCAACAATAGTGGCAATAGAAGGATTCGAAGAAATATAAGTAATGGGCAATCCAGATGAGGCGACTGCAGTCAAAGGAAATGAATTATCACCAAAAGCCTTATCAACAAGGGGAGGGAAGGTTATGAACTGAGGACCTCCAAAAGATGGCGGATCACTGGAATAAGGATGTATTGGATCCAACTTTGAAACTAAGCCCCATTTATGAGCAAGATACCCCTCAACTTTTTGCCTATTCACTGAATTAACAGACTCATCATAAACTAAAACCTCAGCAATCTGTCCATCGAATGAACTACCCACTTTATCGAGAGCTGTTGCAGAACCCGCATCAGAATCCGAACCGACGATTCTACCGTCTATCCAAAGGGACTGGGCATTTGGAATGACCCGCATACTGTTTACACTCCAATCAACTGATGCTTGATCTGACACAATCTCAATACCACCAGAGGCAGCTTCAAGACTGAAGAAACCATCTGGATTTGTTGTAGACAAATCACCTCCCAGGACAGAGGAAACTCCAGTTGTGTTTTGTCGATGCACGATAAAAATAAATTGGGCATTTGGTACAGCATTTTGAATATCAAGTGATTCCCCACTTGCAGTTGCATTCAAATCAAATTCTAGAATTGGTTTTTCATTCAGAACATTAGGAGTCCATCTTGGCATTTTATTTAAAGTTGCCTGGATTGGATTATTCGTTTTACCGGATTTATCCCCCCACATACTGACTCTATCCCCAGAGATAAAATCGTAAATATCATCCTGTTCATTATCAGCATTCACATCATTTGCATCGAACCAAAGCTGTAAACCTGGAGTTGAGTCCGAGAAAAGATTACCGTATCCGATCGTGAAATTCTGATCCACAGGTGCAGCGGCGGTAAACCTATTATCACCCGTTTGAAAAGCGGTGATGGTTACATCACCCGGGCCTTGGACATAAACTTTGCCATTTAATACGGTAGCTTTTGAAGGGTCTGAAGTCGCAAATCCAATGGGCAATCCAGAGCTTGAATTTGCATCTAATAAGAATGGGAAGTCGCCAACTGAATGATCAACAATTGGGGCAAAAGTTATATACTGTGATGCTTTTACGACGGTTAGGTAATTATGAACAGGGATCGCCTGAGCATACAAAGAATTACCATCTTGAATTGCAGTAATCTTGGTTGTACCGGAACCCACAATTTCAAGGGTTTGAAAATCTCCTCCACCTGATCCGTAAATCATTGAAACTTCCATAGGTGTTAAACTATCTGAATAAACTCGCACATCATCGATCATACCATCAAATGGGGCANTCGAGCCNCCGATTATGAATGGTGAAAAACGCTTATCAAAAGACAATCCTGATAAAANAACGGAAGATNCCTGACTTGAAAGGTTTCCATCTATNTATAATTCCAAGGTNCGATTAGACTCATTAGAGTCATCATAAACTACAGCAACATGAGTCCATTNANTTTCAATCAATGCAGTAGATTGAGATGAAANATTCACAGTGGAATTATTTCCATCGCCGAATAGGTCAAAAAGTAGGGAACCATTACCGCCCTGTTTTTTGAGTGAGAAAAGATTCATTTCTGAGAAGCCAGTCTTAGAAAGAATTAAAGACTCAGAAGAATTAACATCACTTGGATTTAACCATAAACTTAATGTAAACGAACCATTGATCGGGACACTGCCTGTTTCTACTCTTCCGTTAGCTGGTCCAAGTTTTAAAGAATTACCAAACCTTCCTAAAACCCAACTTTTATTTGCTCCCGTAGTGTTCAAGTCTAATACCGTGCCATTATAGTTACCGGTTGAATCCTGTGCAGCTGCATAAAGACTTTCGTCCAGTTTCCAGTAGGCAGTAAGCAAATCTTGCCTCGTTGTACGAATTCGGGCAATCGCCTCATCCTCAACCTCATAAACCAGTGGTAAGCCTGTGAGATTACCATCCAGTTTTCTGGAATAACCAGTCATTTGAATGGTAGAAAGTGTGGCAGAAATTTCAGAAAGATTTTGATCAAAAACTAATTGCTGTTGAGTTTTATCGGAAACAGTCAGGATTCCATTTAAATAAGTAATAAAGTAATTATCCGCAAGTATACCACTTCCAACAATCGGATAGAGCCCTTCCGGAGAAGGATGCGAAGAATTCCCATCTCCGATTGTAGTTGATACGAATATTCCCTGATTAAGAGAGCTCTCATTATCATCGTAAACAAAACCCTCAAACTCATAGGAAAATAATGGATTTGCCTGGTCCGAATTTCTGAATTGATCATGAACTTCAACAACCAATTCTTTTTTCATAATTTGCAGGTCAACAAAAAGTGGATCCGCAGACAGCCAATCAGAATTACCGACCTGAGTTGCTTTTACCCTAACAGTTCCAGCGTTCATGATCCTGAGAACACTTCCATTTAAATCGACTGAAGAATTTCCATCAACTAATTCAAGTGAAACAGGAAGACCTGAACTCGCGGTAAAATTAAGATCGATCGGTTCTGAACCATAGGTAACAATACCCAAATCTTGTTCGAAAGAAATACTTTGCTCTCCCTTGAGCACAACAAATTTTAAAATTTCAGAATCTGAGCCAGAAATGTTTGATACAGTAATTGTGGAATTAAATTCACCAGTTGCTGTCGGAGTTCCAAAGATTTGACCGTTAGTCGAGTCAATCTCCAACCCAGTCGGCAAGTTTGTGGCATTATACTCTGTGGGACCTTTAATAGTTTCAATCCTGTATGAATATTCTTGTCCAAATCTTGAAATAAGGGGCGAATTAGAAAATTCGTAAATATCCACTCTTTCCTGAGCAGTCAGGCTTTGGTTAAATATTCTTAGGTCATCTATTAACCCACTGAAATATTCAGCCGATAGAGGATGACCACCAAAATAAAAGTCATTATCTGTACCATCACCTGTGAGACCACCTTTCGCATTCAAAGGAGGAACCGTTTCTTCAGTATTTTTATAAACCATTAATTTATTACCATCCCATTGATAAATGTAATGGACCCATTGATCGGTGGTTAACGGGAATAAATTAGAAATTTTCCAAGCACCATCAATGCGAGCTTCAGCACTGATAAATCCATTTGAAATATTGAACCTCAATCGATCACTCCGAAAAACAACTCCGTCAAGATCGTTTGTGTAGAGCCAAAAACCAATAGCAAATGGACCGGTAAGATTAAATTTAGTTAGGTCATAAGGTAGACGAACTGACTGATTACCATCAAACCTCAACGCAGTTCCCTTTCGACCAATCTCAGAGAATGAATATAAATCTACAAAGCTTGGAGCATCACCCTGATTATCAATACCAGATGAATCAACTACAGTTGTACCGTTTAATTCATCAAATGCCCAATGTACAAGTGGATTGCTGGGTAATAAAATCTCAGGGGCATTATCAAAGACCGGACTGTAAGTGCTGTATGGATGAGCACCAAAATCTCCATTACCCATACCATAAAGGTCGGTAATTTCTGAAACCCCAAGGGCTCTTTCATAAATTCGGAAATCATCTAATTTATCGGTAAACCGTCCAAAACCACCACTTAAGTTACCAATCACTTCAATTGGTGCAGCCACATTTCCATTTGAAGTTCCAACAAATACACCGTCGACCCAGAAAGACGTATCCCCGCCTGAACCACGGGCAACCAAGTGATGCCAACCAGGAGTTAAACTCGTGGCATTGTAACCTGATGCAATAAAAGTGCCNTCAAAAANCCCCAATCCNTTAGCACCTGCCTGATCAAAAATAACATGAGCATTAGTTCCACCGCTNGTCAATGCATGTCTAAAATCTACTACATCATCNAGGAGAGGGTAGGTAAACCAACTGGAAATCGTCCAATTCGCNGGTAATGCAAGTTGATTAACCCCCAAATCAATCTTTGCCTGTGCAAGATTGTCAAATTCAACTCCAGAACCAAACTTTCCACTGGTATTAAGACTCCCATCAATTAGGTTGGCATTTCGAAGGTTTGGAGAAATATCCTGTATTGTACTTCCATCGTTTTCGTCGAAGGGATAATACAATGACAATCCATTTTTTATTTTGAAAGTAGTACCAGCTAAATCTGGTATTATTCCCCACTTGTGGGCGAGATATCCTTCGATTTTTTCTTTCTCATTTGGAGTAAGAAGACGGTCAAAGATTAAAATTTCTCCAATTTCACCGATCAGTTGACCAAATCCCGTACTTGGATCAACACCCAAAGTCAATTGCTGTAAAACATTATATTCATTTGAATAAGAAGAAAGCCGCGGAGATTGCTTTGCATCAAGTGTCCATCCAGTAATTCCATTACTTGCTCCGATTCCAACCCCCATTCCCTGAGAGACCATGAACACATGAATATTTCCGACATTAAGATTTAGAGAACCAACATTAAAAGAATCTCCACTTGCAAATCGTATTGCAGGATAAGCATCAAAAACAGACCGGGCATAAACTGGTGATGCACTTGGAACAGATTGAATGGCATTTTTATTGCTGTTTGATTTATCAACCCAAAGTGGAACAACTCGACCTTCATCCCAGGAGTCTTGGATTCCGTCACCGTCTGGATCCATTGCATCAAACCACAGAACAAGTCCATCATAGGTATCTTTGGTAAATCTTGTATCACTTGCTGTAAAAGTTTGAATATCTGATGCCCAGTTGCCCCCTCCTAAATTCTCTGCATAAGCTCGGTAATAATATGGCTTATTAATCGTTAAACCCTGGGCAAGAACTTCATGAACACCCAAAGAAACAGGATTCCCTCCATTAATATCAAGAACATAATCCCATCTTGAATTATTGGTATCATCTACTAGGGAGGAGTTAGCATCAATCCATTCATCACCCCAAAATACCTTAACGACTGGAGCGTCGCCTCCAATTGTTTGCACTAAAGTGGTTTCCCGAACACCACCAAAAGGGTTTACTGAGAAATAGGGATGGTTAGCGGATAAGATATCCTCATTGAGCCGCCACTTATGAGCCAGATACCCCTCTAAACTTGATCGCTCGACTTGATTAAGTTCGCGATTAAAAATCATTACTTCAGCTATTTCACAACTTGATCTTTCATTATTATTTCCATATCCGCCAAACTGTAAAGTACCAGGTCCAAAATTTGTATTGTTTGATCCTCGATGATTGAGGACGAGTTCCTCTCCGTCCATCCATAAGGATGCTCTTGGATCCCCGCCCTTAGGTTCAATAACCCCGAGATGCAAGTGCCAGTTGTTATCAAGCTCATTCCCAAGATGAATCCAACCTTGAGCATGCCATCTACGAATCGAACCATTATGAAAACCGAAAAGCCAATTTCTTGTCCTCGAAGAAATGACCCGTCCGTTCAAACCACCAGCATACCTTGCAATAGATACGATGCTGTAACCTGTGTCTGTTAAGAAATCAAAATTTGTATTCCCCCAAATCAAGCTACCTCCATCAAAACTTATAATCGGCTTACCCTTGAGTGCAGAATCAAAATATCTTGGGTTTCCGGATGTATTGACCATATTTCTTTGATTGCCCGATCCATCACGCCATTCGTTGAGTATATCCCCATTCGATAATACCATACCCAAGTCTTCCACATTATTACCATCTAGGTCCTGAGCTGAATACCAGGCTGAAAGCCCAGGAATAGAATCCACCTGGAAAGACTCGTCAACAACCGTGTTTATTACATCAACTTGGCCTCCAATTGATGTCACATCAACCCGTAATGTTGCCTGAGTTGGAAGTACATTCGTTGGACTTTTAGTAATGACAACTGGTTTCTCAATAGCCCGGAACTGAATAAATCCTTCATTCTCTGAATCACCCTGAAAAATGGCATTCACTTCATTTTCAGACAATCCACGGTCGTAAACCCTAATCTCATCTGCATCGCCCTGATAATTACCAAAGCCATTTAATGAACTAGTACCTGAAACTGATCCAAATGAAGGAATTTCCTGATGAAGACCAACCATTGGATATTGTAGCATCGAAGGTGTACCCTGCAAATCCCCATCCAAGTAAAGTTTAAGCTCCTTGGGTGATTCCCCAAATGTAACAATGGCATGATGCCAATTTCCATCTCTTATATTCGTTGTACTTGAAACCTCAGCGTGTGTACCTCCTTCACTTACTTTTGCTTTTAAATTATTACCTTCCAAACCTATGGTCAGACCTGAAACAGAAGACCCTTCATCAAAAAGAACCTGGTTTAAATATCCTGCAGGGGTGGAAGCTGTAACATCGTCATTAAATGTCGCATTAACCTCCGATTGGGATAGGGCAGCACCATAAAATCGCAAGTCATCGATTTGTCCAGTAAAGTAATCTCTCTTGATCCTGCTCGTGCCCCCCAGGTGCCAAATTTCCTTGGCTGACAAGTTAAGAAATGCATCTTCCCCTAAAGATGCCTGATCCATAAGCGATCCATTTTGATAAAAACTCAAAACTGAAGAATTATAATCCAAGACAACAGCGACATGTGTCCAATTGGACTGGACCAGCGGCAGAGAGGAAGAAACAGAAATACTCTGTGTGGCTGAGGCATGAGTAAAAGAGAGTGTGTTATTGCCGTCCATATTGAGGGCAATTGGCCCTCTTTTTAAAAGGTTGGAAGAATTTTCTGTTAAAAACAAATCAGTTTGAGTACTTGGATTGACCAAAGTAAGAGATGTGGGACCTGAAAAAGCACTAGGTGCTGAAAAATAAAGTTCAACTCCGGAACCGCCATTCCCTTCGCCTTGAAGCAAGGCAATAGGGTAGTATCCTTCCGAAAGCGTAACTGATTGTGTTTGATTGTCGGGATAAGTCACATCAATAATTTTTTCAGCCCCCAAGCTACCCATAGTCTCAAAGGCATTATCCCGGTCAAGATCGATCCAGAAAGCAGATCTGTCATCCGTCCTTCTAGTCTCCCATGTGTAAGTCCCTTCTTCCTTTGCATGGAATATTCCAGTAAACAAAGATAAGAAATTATTGTTTTGATTTATACCAATTCCTCCATTTCTGAAGTTATTATCGTTATGGAATGATAAACCTGTACCTCGGGGACCATTGGTGAGATAATTTACACCACTTGGATTCAAGGAGAATAAAATATCAGTGGAGGAAAAATATGAATCACTGATGGGCAGATTGAAACCAAATGAATTTAACCTTCCCTGAGTGTACATGCCGGGTGCTGCATTCGCTGGATTAATCCAAAGTGAAATTGTGTAGGATTCCTTGTGTAATTCCTTTAGTACCCCGGGAGTTTCCAAAGAAACGAAATCATTAATCCCATCCATTGAAATTGATTGATTAAATTGACCTGCACCCCAAGAAACTCCACCACTACCTGTGCCTTTGAGTTTATTTTCACTTATGTCATTGGCTAAATTACCGCTTCCCTCATCAAAGGGAAAATAGGCACTCAATTTATCATATTTTGTCACAGAAGGACCAGCGTATACCTTTTGAGTTGGTTTAAATCGAAAACTAACACTCCTACCTTCAAATGAATTTTCCAGAAATCCAGTTGAATTATAATCTAAGTTCAACCAGTTTGAACCACCATCAAACTTAAGTCCCTTAGCATGAAAACCATCAGGGCGAGAAGAATTATTCTCAAAACCTTCAAATTTTGCAGTTCTCATGGGAAAGGATGAATCATAAGCAAAAGCACCTGATTCCTCATCGAGCCTCCAAAAGGCTAAAAGATCATCTATGACCTGAGGATCGCCACTTGACCAGTCGCTTCCGTCCGGACTATTTGCAAATGCACGAAAATAGTAGGTGGTACCAGGGTTCAATCCCGAAATCGTAGCATTAAACTCACCAAGATTAACCTGATTTCCTGAATCTACATCTACAAAGGAATCCCAGTTATTGAAATCAAATCCACCATCCTCATCCCCATAATAAATTCGAACTGTAGGAAGGCTTAAATCTCTACTAACCAATTTCGCAGTAAGAGTAGCCGCACCCATAGTTTCCGGCTGTAAAGATACAACCTCTATTGTAGGAGGCAAAGGTGTATTAGAGGTTTGAAACTTCATAGTTCCATCCAGAGCTAGACTCATAACCTCCTGTGATGAAAGAGAATATCCATAAAGCCTTACCTCGTCCACCAATCCATCAAAATAAGACCCTTGTCCATCACTTGCAATTTTTAGATCATTTTGAATGGATGTGTTTATTCCCATAACCCCCCATTTATGTGTAAGATAAGAGCGGACACGTTCCATGTCATTATCACTCAATGCCTGATTGAATATAATCAACTCACCCAAGTCACCATTCGCATACCTACCATTTATATTCCGGTCATTGGAAAAATTATTTGCCTCAACATTAGCACTTGTGCGCAGTTCGATTATAGCAAAATCAGTTGGCCATGGATCATAAATTCCATGGGGCTGTCCATTTACGGAAAAATTAGTATTGTTTTGAATACCAGTATGAACATATGAAGGATGAAAGATTGAAGTAGGGCCATTACNATGGAAATTATATGAACTTGTATCGCCAAGTAAGTACCAGTAACCGGTGTTGTACTTCACTGCAGCAAAAACAGTACGAACATCAGAGATTCGATTAAATGAATGGTAATCTCCATTAACTCCAGTGTAACGCATTACCGAATGACCATTGACGCTATTTGAAANCACACTTGGATTACCATTTTTGGAAGCATGATTATTATTTCCGCTTAAATCATTCCATAAAGAATTTGCTGTTGATAGGTTGCTGGCATCCAACCACAAACTAATTCCAGCCAGTCCAACAGGAAAAGCATGGTCATGTGAGTAAGTCACTGTCTCAGCAATTCCATCTACATAAATTGAAACATCCGATGCACTGCTTGAACCAACCGGAAGAACAACAGAGATATGCCTCCAAGCATTATTATTGATTAAGGTGGATGCCGTTTGGCGAGAACCACCTATGTCCAACTGTATCTTTCCGTTATCAAGAAAAATTAACCAATTGCTGGAATCTGTCGGATCGCCCCAGTGAANAATAGGTCCGTTAGGCGATAATGTTTTCACCCAAAAAGTAACAGATCTGGTATTGTTTCCGGAAATTCCTTTGAAGCCTTTTGTTACAATATGTTCACCCGTTCCATCAAATCGAATCGCTTTGCCTGCCTTACCGAACACTCTGTCAGAATCATCTAATCCAACAAGGGTTCCAGAATGTTCGCTGACTGTATCAAGAGCTAAATTTCCACTCGATTCATCAAGTTTCCACCACGCTCGAATTCCTTCAGATGGAGGAAGGCTCCAAACATCGGACTTAACAGAATTAGATGCTATCCAACGATAATAATAATCAGAACCAAGAGAAAGTCCTTCAACTAAAACTGATGCTATTCCTTCAGAATGAGTACCATTAAGATCTATTCGATAATCCCATAAAACATCATCTGTTGGATTAATTTGGGGATTTGTACCTCCATCATTATCTCCCCAGAATAAGGATAGACTTGGTGGATCGCCTCCATCATTNTCCACAATGGCAGTGAATCGTGCAGAGCTTGAGGTAACATTTCGAGGAGTAGAACTTGAAATGACTGGTGCTGCCTTGTCCACCACTATCTTCATGGATGCCTGACCAACACCGGCAAGGTTGGTTGCAGAAACATTCACATCATAAATACCGACCTTAGTTGGCTTGCCTGTAATTTCTCCAGTGATCGAATCCAAGTTTAAGCCATCCGGCAGTGTGGTGGAAGCATAAGATGTCGGATCACCACTGGCATCAATCTTTTTCTGAAGATAAACTTGCTCCTCAGTCAAATCCTTGCCACCGAAAATATTGAGGATTTCTATTTCAGAAAGAGAAAGATCATAAATTCTTAAATCGTCCAAAATTCCTCCAAAATAAGCGTTCGAGTCATTACGCCACCT
This sequence comes from Opitutia bacterium, assembly GCA_002694035.1. Taxonomy (GTDB): domain Bacteria; phylum Verrucomicrobiota; class Verrucomicrobiia; order Opitutales; family Seribacteraceae; genus Seribacter. The sequence goes on along the minus strand of NZKY01000055.1, from coordinate 10,574 downwards.
ACCAAACTGGAAAGACTCTTGAATACCCGTTGAAATTCCCGAACGAGTCCAGTTGGCTATTCTTTCACCATCCAAATAAATACTTACTTCATAGCCATTAAAGCTATGAACAAAATGTGCCCATCGGCCAAGCAAACTATTTGAATGATAAGCCCTTGGATCCCAACCCCAGTGTTGACTTAGCAACTGAGTGTATCCACCGTCTTTGATATTTCTCAGGCCCCAATATTTATTTGTATTATTAGCCGCAGAAGTCTCACCGTATCCATAAAAACCAGGCTGAGTTCCTGGGTTATTTGAGTCAACTTTTACCCAGAATGAAATTGTCCTTGGATTTTTCCCATTAATACCTAGCACATCCGCTTTTGCCTGCGTGGAAACATATGAGTTCGTTCCGTTAAATTGTATTCCTTTTCCAAAATACCCATCCTTCCACTCAGTGCCTCCAATTAAAGTTCCATCAAATCTACCAATTACATCATGTGCAATTTCCCCATCTCCCTCATCCATAGGCCAGTAAGCAACAAGATTAGATGGCCTGGTTGAAACACTTTTCCTATTAATGATCTCTCCTGTGCTCTTGTATGAAAGATATAAAACTTCTGGAATATTAACAGTAGGTGGTTTTACTTCCTTAAAAGTACCATCACCCACTGCAAATACCCCTTTTTCGATTACCCCTTCTGCAGCCATTACGATTCGGCCACCACCTGCACCACGATTTCCACCGAGCACTCGGATCAAGCCACTGTTGTAAATATTTTTACCATAAAGTTTTACCGCACCGCCAGATCCTCCACCTCCATGATCATATTGCTCTGAATTGATTCTGCCATCGCCTCCGTTTGCACTTACAATGGTCCCCGGGGCAATTACTAAATCTCCTTGAGCCTTCAACTCGATGGCACCACCACCTGCGCCTGAACCCTGGAAAAAACGACCACTAGAACCACTGCTACCCGCCATCAAATCAACAATCTGTTCATCCCCGTAATTATAACTTGCTCCAACGCCCCAATTTCCGGCAACGCTTGGACCACCGGGTCCATCTCCTTTTATTCTTTCTGAACTTTTCCCTGCCCATGGATTTAGCACGGGACGTCCACCATAACCATTAATATTTGATGCGTCGCCCCCATCTAAAATCAAATCTGATCCAATAAATATCTCACCACCGGCAACCGTATTGATCGACAGTGAGCGATCGCCTCGAAGAATGATTTCTGATTCACCACTAATTCGAACTTGTCCAAATGTAAAAGTGCATACTCCATAATCCCATGCCTGACCGAGTTGGTCAGTATAAGAATGGTCGCTTAAAATACCTGTCCCATGAGCACCGCCTTCAATCGAAAAATATCCAGTTTTCGTATCAATTGTGATTTTGGCATTTTCAGCCATTAGATTGGAATTTTGATAACTACCACCAATGTATATGGAGCCTTCATTACTTAACCATTCACCNGAAACATCAATATCTCCAGCTTTTACCTCAGCATTCGCAATTATAGAAACTCGTCCACCTGCAGAACCCCGGGATTGATGATTCCCATCGACCTGAACTCCGTTTCCGGCTCTTGCCTCGATCCTTCCATTATTTGTTACTCGAGTGGCTTCAAGTCGAATAGCACCTCCACTGCCCGAAGCACTATTCCCGTCCCCATTTCCACCGTTTGCTGTAATGAGAACATTAGGTTCAATGATCAAGTCCCGTGAAGCCTTGAGCAAAATGGCACCACCACCAGCACCTGCCCCCTCCGAATCTGAAGCACCTCCAGAACTACCTCCAAGTAAGTAATTAAGAGCAAAATCACCATAGGTTTTCGCATTTCCAGAACCATGACCACCATAAGCAGCACCATGTCCATTAGAGGATGCAAGGCGAGGGGCCCCAGGACCACTTCCATAAAGTGAACCACTATTTACTCCTGAATATCCGCCTAGAATTCCGGCACCACCAATATTTTCGAGGGCATTTCCACCATCAGCCCTTAAATTTGCACCTAATATTAAATCACCAGAATATGCTTCAAGGGCGAGAGCATTTTTCCCTTGTAACCGGACAACCACTCCACCACCGAGCTGAATTTTAGTAAATCTAAATTTGCACACTGAATAAGGCCAGGCAGCACCAGTTTCATCAATGTAAACAAAATCTTCTGTGATACCGTATGCAATCTCACCGCTACTATGAGTTAAACTACCCACATCTGTATCAATCACTAAAGACCCAGTCCTAAAGTCNAAGTCTTCCATATTGGAAGGGCGNACAAANCTGAGCGTTCCTTCAGTACCTGGAGCAGAGCCCGGTCCTCCAGACTTTCTAAGATTTCCAATTCCATAATTGTTTAACGAAACAGAAGCCTCCAGATAAATTCGTCCCGCTCCACCTCCGCTTGTACCACCGGAGACATCGAGTAATGAATTTTTAGTCAAAATTAAATTTTTACCTTTAAGATACAAAGCACCACCTGACCCGCCTCCTGAACCTGATACTCCNGAACCGCCAACAGAAAGAAGACGGGAATCGAGAGTTAAGGTTTCAGAGGATTCAAATTTCAAGGCACCACCGCCGCCCCCACCAGTATAATCCACAGTGAAACCACCACCTCCACTACCACCGACAAAATCTACTAGACCACCTGTACCATAGGGCTGCCCAGACGTTGCAGTCGAAAGACCACCNGCACCACCGTAGCCACCACCTCCGGCTGCAATTCCTCCAAGTCCACCACCTGGACCAAAGCCAGCACCCCCAATTTCACCACCGTCAAATCCGCCCGGGCCAGCTTTGCCGACGGCGGATGAGGAACCGTCATTCCCGGATACGGAAATGGGCACGCCGATAAATGCATTTCCATTAGTTGCTACAATTTCGAGGGATGCACTACCTTTTACCTCTACTTCCAAATTGCCCTTAAGCTCTAATTCATCAAATTCAAATCGGCAGACTTTGTAGAGGTAATCATTTCCAATATTATCTGAAACCTTTTTTTGTTGGACAAAACCGGTGCGCGAATCCCCGTCACTATGTTTCCATGTTCCCAGATTTGTATTAATAACGAGCTTTCCAGACTCATAGGAGACTTTATTACCCGCTTTAAAAGATGTGGTTTCNGGAGCCCATTTAGTACCCCCATCATTAGATGTAAAACTCCNGTAATAATAAGTCTGACCTTTTGAAAGTCCTTCAATTTTTGCATCGAAATCACCACTATCATAAACCCAAAATTCAACTTCACCCCACTGATGCCCCCAACCTTGAAATTTAGGTGCAAGTCGAATAGCACGGGTTTGTAACCCCTGCAGATCATACTCCGCAAAAAGACCCTGCTCCCTTAGACCAACTACGCCGGGTAGAGTCTTGTAAAGAGAGAAGTTCATTTCTTCATCAGCGGTCCAGATTTCGACTTCCTTAAATTCATCCGAACGATCATAAGGTTGAAAATAGATTCGAATTTTATTCATTGATCTTTCCTTACCCAGATTGAAAGTAAGAACCGGGTCTACTTTATACCAAGCAGTCCATGAACTTCTCCAACCATCCACGGGTAATTTTCCATCCAGTAGTCGATTAACTCCATAAACAGCACCAGTTTCATTTGGTAAAGGCTCAGACAAAACAGTCACACCACTGCTTAATTTACGAAGGCCAACACTCACCTCACCAATATCTATAACATTATCCCAAAGAGATGCATTTACACCACCATCCGTTCCGCCCCAGTAAATTTTGGTAGAACTGGCATTTTCAGCACGAGAAGGAGGCATATTACGATATGGATGTGATCCGACAAGAGAAGATTGAATGCCCCACTTGTGAGCGAGATAACCTTCCACTTTACGTAAGATTGATGTGGGCAAGGGCTCATTATAAATTAATAATTCTGCCAAATCCCCTTTCCAATATATTTCATTATTCCGGTCTTTTGAGAAATTTGATGCAGTAACAATTCCATTTGTCCGGATAGAAATTAAAGTTGGTTCATCATAACCAAAATCACTTATCAATCCATCTCTTGAATTACCATTCACCTGAGTAAGACCATTGATTACATTAGGGTGAGTCCAGGTACTGGACCAAAATGAATTATTTGCCCTATGAAAATGATGCGTTATGTCATCACCCAATAGAAATCCTTGATTTCCCGTCTTTCTATTAAGTACCAAAAATACAGTTCGAACTGTTTCAATTTTAGTAAAGCCCAGGTAATCATTAGCACCATCAAAACGAAGAACTGGAAGATTATTCAAGCCACCATGAACAAAAGAGGGTCGGGCTGTTGAAACATTTTGGACACCATCATTCCCTTGCCCCGATTTATCTTTAGCAATTTGAATTGTTTCACCAGAGCTGTAAGCCAATATATTCCCAGATGCATTTAAGTCTGATGCATCAAACCATAACCTCAAACCGGAAAAGTCCATAGGTGTAAATCCGGCATTTCCTGCCTTTGGAACAAAGGGATAGGTCAAAGACCATACACTACCGGCACTATTACTAGCCTCCACTTTAAAAAAATATTCTCTTGGAAACCCGAGGCCTTCGGTAATTTCCCCAATAAGCTTCCCTGGTTTAACTTGATTAAAAACTATAAAATTCTGCCAAAAAACAGGATTTGTTCCACCATCATTTTCACCCCAGTAAAATTTCACAGTAGTATTAGTATCACCACCATCGCTTAGAAGAACTGCATTCAATTTTGCACCAATCAAGCTTGGTTCTGTAACATTCAGAATAGGGCTAAGAACTGGAATAGATATATTTGAATCAGTGGCGAATGCCTGAGTGTTCGACCAAGACAAACCACCATTAGAACCATCAAAATTATTACCCGAGAATCTAAAATAGTAATTTGTGCCCGGTAACAAACCTGAAACAAAGTGAGACAAAGCACCGGCAGAAGAGCTCCCCAATGAGAAATTGTGATCCCATGAACCCACACCCGCATCATCATCGCCCCAATAAACTGTTACAAAAGGATCTAATCCACCGGTTTGATTAACATCTCCCAACAAAGTGGCAGAGCTGGATGTGATTTCATAAGCAGGATATGAAATTATTTGAGCAACTGAGTCAGAAACAATCAAATTTAAGAGACCAGTAGCTGCATAAGTAGAGTTTTCTGCAATTAATGAAATCTTATATTCGCCGCCTAAAGAAGGAGAACCTGAAATGAGACCAGCAGAATTTATACTAAGTCCAGAAGGTAAATTATGAGCAGAAAAAGAAGGTGAAGAAATATTTGTTGCAATTTGATAGTTAACGGATCCACCAACATTGATATTCAAAACAGAAGAACTTGTAATTGCAGGACTTTCTGTCATGTAGTCATTCTTAAACGGATGGTTAGCAGGCAGAACTCCCTGAAGTCCCCATTTTTTAGCAAGGTATCCTTCTCGATCTTGAATTAAGTCATCAGAGAGAGAGGTATTAAAAATGATGAGCTCGGCAAGATCTCCTCTAAAGCACCTACCATTACGATTGCGGTCATTAGAAAAATTACTAACTTCAACATTGGAAACAGCACGTGATACCAAAATACTCCAAGTATTAACCGAAGGAAGTGTGGCAGATGTTCCAGGTGAACTAACACCATTCTTCCAAAAAATACCATTCCGTGCACCATTAGGATTAGCATAATTTGCAAAGACACTCGAACCCTGTGGATGGAAAGGATATCGGTTATCATCACCTAATAACCACCACCAATTATTTTTTTCAGACTTAAGTACCCAAAAGACGGTTCGAACATCATTAATTTCGGTAAATTCATGGTAATTCCCGTTGGTGCCACTGTATTCCATTACCGGTAAACCATTTAGAGTAGCGGATGGGGCAGGAGTTCCATGCCTAGTGGCATTATTTTCACGTGGGCTTAAATCCATCCAAGTAGCGGTAGATGCGGAGGAATGACTAGCATCCAACCACAGGACAGAATCTGGTAGTGTAGACGATTTTGATCCAGTTGCAAAAACACCTAGTTCATCTGAAACAAAAGAACGGACTGAGTTCGAAACAACAACACGGAAGTAATAAACTTTTCTTTCCAGCAAATCACTTACAAGTAGAGAAAAAGGACCTACATTTGTATACCCCAAGCTTTGATTATGGTCCCAAGTAGAAAGGTTATTGAAGTCTTTCCCACCATCCTCATCTCCCCAGACTATTGTCAGATGTGGGACTTCTCCACCTGTCGAAAGAATGGAACCTCGCAAATTTGCACCACTAAATGAGATATCTGACACATTTAAATCTCCCAAAACTACATGAGACAAACCAGGGTAAGAAAGAGGGTTTGAACTAATTGGACCAACTGGATTGGAAGGCAATATACCGAGTCCAGTATCTACTATTCTACCGGTAAGGTTTGCGGATGTATTTTTGAGGTTTGCAGGGGAACGATTAATTACGGTGGGTACATTGGTTCGATTTGTATCAGCAATTTCGGTTATACCTGATACAATTACTTCTCCAAAAGAAGGAACTTCCGAAGTCCATGGATGAGATGAGGGTAGGGCAATATTCCATTTGTGAGCGAGATAACCTTCAATTTTGAGCCTCTCTGCTTCAGTAATAATTCCTTCAAAAATTAAAAATTCAGCCACCTGACATTTGGACGCCTCGCGTCCAGCAGACATTGCTCCGAATGAAATTTGTTGAGGGAAAAACCACCAATTACTAGAACCCTGTTTACTGCCACTTCTGTAAGAACCTTCAATCCCATCAGTCCAAACCGTGCAAGGTGGGTTAGTATTAACCGTTCTACCCTGATGCAAAGTCTCAAATAAATGAAACTTCGTATCGGAAGCAAAGCCTTGATCAACCCAGCCATCAAAGTGGTATCGCCCAATAAGATTACCATGATGCCCAAAGAACCAATTCCCACCTTCCGATGAAATAACCCGCTCATTATCACCGCCAGTGTATCTGGAAACACCGAATACACTATAACCATCAAAACGCCACATATTAGCGTCTGCTCCACGAAGATTATAACTATTCACCATTCTGGACTTACCATTAAAATCAACCACCTGTTTTTGATTAACGCCATCAAACTTAATTACAGGATAAGTCGTTGTCGAACCGCCGAGGTTGGTGATCATATTTCGCTCCAATCCCGACTTGTCCACCCATGTTGAAACCTGTTCGCCTGCTGGTAGGGAATCAACAACTCCATCCCCGTTTATATCAGTTGCATCAAACCACATAGCAAGCCGATCGGGTAGATGTATTTTTTCGGGCTGCGTGCGGATTAAAAACTGTTTACCAGTCCATACAGAACCAGCAGAATTTTCAGCATATAGCCTCATATAATAACTCTGATCAGGTGCTAAACCTCCAAGGAGTGCATTTCCAACCCCTAAGCCTTGTTTGCCCATTACTTTTCGATATGCCCAGGAGTAAAAACTTGTTCCATGATCAACAACATCTGCGAGTAAATAAACCTTCGGGTCTTCACCTCCCGTAGCGTTCACATCAAAGGTAACTGACAATGTGGTTGGGTCCAAAACCTGATAATTCGTAAGAGCTATATCAGGGACTCCAGGATTAATTGAAAAACTATAAGGCTGATCAACACGTACACCTCCGGGATATAGAGCACTTATTGTGGATGAATAATGACCCGATAATGAAGGAGTACCTGATAAATTTCCATCATTTGGATTCAATATAATTCCGCTGGGTAAACCAACAGCCGTAAATACCAAGGGCGCTGAAGTAACAGAAATCTGATGATCAAAAAGTTGATCAGCAACTAAACTAAATTTTGAAACTGAAGTAAAACTGGGAGCTCCATTTACCGATGAAATACTTGGGAAAGAGGAATTTTGTTTTTGATTAATAAATTCAGTATAAATCCAATCTGCTGAGCGCGATTTGGCAGCAAGACGCATTTCATCAAATGAAGATGGAACAAGTCCCTGACCAAAATACCAATCCTGACCAATTATTTTATTAGCAGATTCTTCAACCGTGAATGATTGAGTGGCAGTCTGATTGCCGTCTTCAAATATTTTCATGGTGCCCAAAGTATGATCGACACTAACTACTAGATGCTTCCAATTAGCATAGTCAAATGTGGCAGAGGATATTGTAGACTGTGTGCCCGTCTCGAGATCATGAAAGAAAGAAGACTTCCCTCCGGAAAGAACAATCCGTTCTACACCCCCGTGCTTTGCAAAAGTATAAGGGCTGATCTCATTGGTTACATTACCATCAAAAGTAACCGAGAACATTCCAGACTGAGTAGGATCACTCGGATCAATAATTTGCCAGTCAGAACTTGGAGTTTTTATCCACGGGCGAATTCGCGAACCTCCCCATCCCTCACCATGGGCAATCGCGATCTTATAATTAATCCCAGCCGTTAAGGAATACAAATTGGAGGTAAAATTGCCATTACCCCCTAATTTCTCGCCTCCCTGATCCCCACTTGTTTCAAAAACACCGTCCCGGTCTAAGTCTAGCCAAATGGTCGCATAGTCATCTTTCCAATCACACCTGAATTGATAATCCCCGGTTTCCTGCGGTGTGAATATTGCCTGAAATAAGGTCATGTAATAATCATTACGATTGATTCCTATGCCAGCTTTTTTGAAATCATTGTCGCCATTAAAAAACAAACCCTGTCGTGGACCAGCCTGTAAAATTCGACTACCACTCGGCGTCAAACTGTAAAAATTGTTTATGTCGTCAAAATAAGTATTATTTGGGCCAATTAAATAACCGGTTGCGAATACAGAATCCTCAGCTTTTGCAGGAGGAGCCTCGTCCAGCTTAATCCAAGTTGAAAAAGTAAAGCTTTTCTCCTGAATATCATCCATTGAAAAAGAGGAGGGCACACGTAAATACTTTTCTACTCCACCAGCTAGACTTCGACCTGCCCCTACAACACCACTTTCCCCTAATCCAAATTCATCATATGCATGATTCCTAAACACGGATGAATCAGTCAAAATATCAAACCCCTCGAATGAATTAAGATGCCAAACTCCACGGTATCCATTATTCCAAACCGAGCCATCATCACGATATGAAGGCGGAAAATCTGCTAAATTTGGATTCCCCCAATAGGAGGATATGACCGTTGAGGAATTAAGTTCCCTTACTTGAACCCATACTGAAATGCTTCCATTTACCTCGTCAATCTGGTCAATTTCATAGGATAACTCACGGGCTTGCTGATCGTAAAATCGTAAATCATTACATTTTTCGGACGCAAAGCTCTTCAAACTAAAGTTTTGAATCGATCGATCAAAACGAACGAGCAAAGGGAAATTTGTTAAAGTGGAACCAGTGTAAGCCGAACAATTTAAATCCACCCTATGAGAAAAACCACTTCTTTCAATAATGGATAAGGAGAGAACGCCCTGATCTTCACCGAAAGAGTTTGTGGCAGTAATTGTGACATTGTAATTTCCACCCTGTAGCGGAATTCCTGAAATTTCCCCTGTTGATGAATTTAGGGAAAGTCCAGCTGGCAAGCCCACCGCAGAGAAACTATTTGCTGAAGGAAATACTTCAACAAAATACGAAATATTATCATCATTTGCATAACCTTCAGCTACTTGCCCATCTACAAACAAAGGTGGTCCAGTAATCGATCCGAGCAAAGAGAAGTTACTATCAGGCCTCTGACTTTCATAAGATGCCAGAATGTAATCTGCAGATTCCAAAGTGTAACTTATCCTCAATTCATCAAGCAGACCGTGCCATTCACTCCAACCATTTCGGCTAGATCCGAGTCGAAAACTTTCAATACCTTCACCAAATGGCCTTGTTCGATTAAATCCACTATTCCAAAGTTGGCCATTCCGATAAACATACATGGCACCCATTTTGACATCCTTTTGAAATGTCCAATAATCCCAGCGTCCTTTGTAAGCATCAAATGGTTTTTCAATACTGTCATGAGAGTCATTACTACCAGCCTGCCAGTATAATCTTGAATTAAGAGGGAAGTGAATGTTTATGGAACGACCAAGCGAAGAACCGGATTCTAAAACATGAGTATTTTTGTCAGAGCTTAAAGAGTTACCTCCATAGCTCCAAAAAGAAATATTTACTTGATTATGCTCTGTTCTTGGATGAACACTTATTGGCAAATCAACATAATCATCCACACCGTCAAACGAAAGAGCAGTTCCAATAACACCGGAAACTCTCAATTCGTCGAAATTATTAGGTGAAGCATGCGCACTCTGCCTGGACTCAAAAATTGTCGAATCACTCTTTCCATCCATATGCCAAACTGCCTGATAATTCTTCCATACGGATCCATCATTACAATAACTTGGTTGCTGAACAGCGTTAGGATTACCCCATACTGCCTGAAGCGAAGTATTTTGATCGAAAGCAGAAACTAATACCCAAAAACTGGAAACTCCTTGTGGATTCCACATCACAGGTTCATATGGTAGTTCCCTCGAACCGTTATTTTCCAAAAATCTTAAATCATACCCCAGAGGAGAAGAAAATTGATCGTAGCTAAATCCAGAAAGTGAGGAATTCAGCTCGATGTATACGGGGAAATTCACAAGTTTGGAATTTCCACTGTAGCTAGGGA
>NZKY01000054.1 GCA_002694035.1 Opitutia bacterium | reverse complement strand
CCATTTGATCTGTTTAAAGATGCCTTTGGAGGTGGTGGCTTCGGAAGTATTTTTGAAGATTTTTTCGGTGGCACTTCAAGTCCTTCAGATGGTGGATCTAGGGGTTCTGATTTAAAAGTCAGCGTTGAAATTACTTTGGAACAGGCAGCAGCAGGTGTTGAGAAAGAAATTAAATATCATCATCATGCATCATGCAAAACATGCTCAGGTTCTGGAGCCTCAAGCGGTTCCGGTAAAGTAATGTGTGCAACTTGTGGCGGAATTGGGCAAGTTGCTACAAACCAAGGTTTTATAAGTATTAGAAGAACTTGTCCAACTTGTAAAGGAACTGGTGTAAAAATAGAAAAACCCTGTAAAGATTGTAACGGTGATGGCAGAAAAAAATCTCCCACAAATGTAAAGGTTAATATACCTCAAGGAGTTAATGATGGAAATCGTTTATGCTCGAGAGGAAGAGGTGATGCTGGTACCATGGGTGGTCCTGCCGGTGATCTATATGTTGATGTAAGGATAAAAGAACATGAGAAATTCGAAAGAGATGAAGATGATCTTTTTCATGAAATACTTGTTCCTTTTACCCTTGCTACATTAGGTGGAACGGTTCAAGTACCAACAATTGATGGAAAGGTTTCATTAAAGATACCAAGCGGAACTCAAGCTAATAAAACTTTTCGGATAAAAGACAAAGGCATGCCAAATCTTAGATCACCCTCAAGGAAGGGTGATTTATATGCCCGTATAATTATTCATATTCCAAAAAAACTCACAAAGCTACAGAAGGAAAAACTTATAGAATACGCTAAAGCGTCTGGAGAAGAAGATCTTCACGCAGATGAAGGGTTTCTCGATAAAGCTAAAAGATTGTTCGATTAAAAATGAAAAATAACTGTAAAGTTAATACTTCATTATCATTAATTGAGGCAGTCGAATTCAGGGAAAAAATTAGAGCTGAGGGAAAAAGATTTGTTTTAACTAATGGATGTTTTGATCTTATTCATGCTGGTCATGTATATTCATTAAACGAATCCAGAAAATTAGGTGATTGCTTATGGGTAGCAATTAATTCTGATAAAAGCATCGCAAAATTAAAGGGTGACCATAGACCAATTTTATCTGAAGTTGATCGTGCGTACATGCTAAATAATCTAAATTCTGTTTCAGGAGTAACTATTTTCAATTCATTGCGTTTGGTTAATGAAATCATCGAATTGAAGCCCGACATATATGTAAAATCGGGTGATTACAACTTAAGTAATTTAGACAAAGAAGAACATAAAGCCCTCATAAGTATTAATGCTAAAATTCACTTTGTGCCTTTTTTGGATGGTTATAGCACATCATCCATAGTAGAAAAAATTAAAAGAGAAATGTAGGAGTTGAAAACATGAATGTTGTAATCTTGGGTTCAGGAAAGGGTACAAATGCACTTGCTGTTATTAAAGCTTCCCAACAAGACCAGTTAGCAAATGCTAACATCGTTGGCATCTTTACAGACAATCCAGATGCTGAAATCCTAAAAATTGCTTCACAGAACGATATTGTGAATGATTTTTTATCCCCGGGATTCAAAAAATCAATCATTGAAAAAAATGAAGAAAATAACTGGATTCAAAAAATCAGTGATTTGAATCCTGACTTAATTGTGCTAGCTGGATTTATGAGAATTTTATCGTCCAACTTTATTAATCATTTCCAAAATAGAATTATTAACCTGCATCCTAGTCTTTTGCCTAGTTTCCAAGGCTTAAATGCTATAGAACAGGCCTTTAATAAAAATGTAAAAATTACCGGATGCACTGTTCATTGGGTGAACGAAAGAGTAGATGATGGAGAAATAATTGCTCAAGCACCCGTGAGAATAATGAACGATGATGAATTACCTTTAGTTAGACAAAAAGTACAAGCCGCTGAACATATACTTCTCCCGTGGGTGATAAGAGATTTGGCACTTGGTACTACACCTTTTCCACAATGATAAAGGTACATACTTCGCTCAATGAAAATCACTTGGAAGAGATAGAAAATGTTCTTTACGATTTATATCCACACAATTGGAGTATTTTATATAAAAATCAGACAAAAATTTATGAATTAGTAGGCTATTTCAAGAATATTTCCGAAACTGAATTAGAAATATCTCAATTTAACAAATGCACTCCTTTTACCACTGATATTAATTTCGAATACAGTACAATCAAAAATGAGGATTGGAAAAATTCTTACAAAAAACATTTTGTCCCTTGGAATCTTAATGATTTTCACTTTATCCCAACTTGGAGAGAGAATGAATTCAAAAACATTCACAGTAACCAAAAACTCCTCATCGACCCTGGAATGGCTTTTGGGACTGGGAACCATGAAACTACAAAATTGTGTCTAAAATATTTAATTCAAAATCTTCAAAAGCCCTGTTCGGAATTACTTATTGATATTGGATGCGGATCTGGGATTATTGCCCTTACGGCATCGTTGATTGGCTTTAAAAATGTGCATGCTGTAGACAACGATGATGAAGCCGTAAAAAATACTCTAATAAATGCTCAACTAAATCAAATTGATGATATTGTAGTATCTAAAAAGTGCCTTGGTGAATTAGAATCAACAAATAAATTCGATGTTGTCTTTTCTAACATTGAAACCAGCACGCTAATACAAAATGCCTCTATCCTCTGCAATTTGGTAAACAAAAATGGGAAATTAATTTTGTCTGGTATCCTTAAAAATGAGTCTAGCAACATTCATCAAGAATATGTCAAACTTTTAAATGAAATGAAAATTAATTTTGAACTTATATCTGAGGATATGAACGAATGGAATTTATCTGTCTTCGAATTTAGATAAAATCCGCTATTGCTAAATTATCCGCCCAAATATGTGAGTGCTCTAGGTATTGGCAATGTGTAAAATGCGAAACGGTCGATGCCAATTTCGGTTATTTTTTTAGTCACAGAGTTTCTCAAATCCTCAACACCAGAGGGTCCGATAGAAGTGTAAACCAAAGCCCACTCTTCATTTTGGCCCTGTTCGGAATCAGAATCTGTCATTACACCAAAATTTGTACTAACTCCTGGAGCCCCTGAATCCAAAATTGCATCGTATACATCAGAATAATTATCTCGAGGTATAATACAGTAGACTCCAACTAAATTTTCTAAATATGTAGTTTTTAGAGATTTGCCTTTGTTTGAATCCAAAGATTGTCTCCACTCTTTATTACCCTTCAAATCGTCAAGAGCAGCTATGATTTGTTCCATATTTGCTCCATGAGTTGAAGATGAAACTGTACTCGATATGTTAATTAAACCCGAAGAAACTGGAATCGAATACATGAATCCACGACCAGGTTCAGTGATTCTACCGGCTCGAGCCATATCTGCGAAAATCTCATCAGATTCCGACTTATCTACTACGCACCATACAAATTCTTTTTCGGGTCCTTTGGTAATCCTCAGAAGTGGAATTTTATCACGAATTCCACCACCTTCACCAAAAGTAACAGTTGGGCCCGGTGCTCCGCTTAGTAAGGCGGCTTTTGCAATATCCTCTGCAACTCCTATTTCACAGACACAACATATTGCTTCGAGATCTCCTGATTTTGAGCTTGTTGCTTCTTCTTCATTGTCGCTTATTGAAGTAGGATATTGAGAGCTTAAATGAACTTCATTACAGTAAATTGAAAATACTGCACCAGCACCCACTTTGTCTAAATTTCCAGATTGGATTGCCGCATCGACTATCTTATCCTGATCAGAATTGTTAACTAAAACCTGTAATATTTGCTGTTCAGGTGCAGGTGGTGGGAACATTTTATTTAAAATTCCACCACCTTCATTGAGTACAGAACCTCGCGCATTTATTTGTACAATTCCGTTAGCACCAATTTTCTCAATAGCACTGGAAACTTCACTGACTGATTCTCTGGGCAAAATCAGCGTTAATAATGACATATGGTTGCTTGAATTTAAGTCACTCATCTTATGCTGCCTCCATTGTTTTTTCTACATTTTCTGCAGAGCTTGGTTTTTTCCTTACCAATAGACCTACTGTCAATACGGTGATAATTGGACCTACCGACGCTAAGGACAAAACTCCAAAACCATCTATTGCTCCAGTTTTAGCTCCAATTCCTAATCCCATTGCTAATACAAGAGGCACCGTAATCGGACCTGTTGTAACACCAGCACTATCCCATCCAAAATTAACAAAATCTTCGCTCGAAATAAAAGTAAGAATTAACAGCATAGCATAGGGGGGGATCAATAAATACCATAATTCCAAGTTGAAAGCTATTTTCGCAACTCCAGTCGCGATCCCCAAAGCAACACCTGTAGCAACAGCTTGCATTAATAAATTTTTCTTAAATGCACCAACTGTAATTTTTTCGACTGTTGACCCGAGAGCATTAAGAGCAGGTTCAGCTAACGTAGCTCCGTAGCCAAGAAGAAAACCAAATAATATAGCTAAGCATTTACCTGCAGTAGATGACTTAAATAAGGGTTCAACGAAACCTTCACTTTGCCATGGTTGGATAGATGCAAAACTAGAAACAACATTACCCCCAAGTTGTTCACCAAGAGGAGTCAGTCCCAATGCTATACCTAGATTGAACAAGCACATCCCAACAACAGCACAAGTAATACCAATGAAAAGTTCGTCTAAATGTTTTGGCTTCTGTCTTAGACCACCTATTAAGACTAGTAATAAAATAGAGCAAAGAGGCACAATAGCCCAAATAGCTCCCTCAAGTGCTCCCCTATCCTGATCTGGGCCTGTTAACTTACCGTCAGTTTTTGAGTAGTTAATAGATCCATCAGGCTCGATACTGTAAAAGTCTTCCCCAGGATCAACTTTACCATTTTCGTTCTTATCAACTTCTTGGGGTCGGAATGTGTTTGGGAAGAAATCTAAATTATTTGAAAAAGCAGAAGCTATTTCCGAATCCGGATTCCAAACTCCGTCAGGTGCTTTGAAACCTTCTCTAACAACATATGTTTTTGCACCCTTCACTTCTACATTTTCTCTTTCACCAGATGTTAGTTTAGAGGCACTGATTTCACCTTCGGTAACTTTGGTTTTTAATGTGTATCCTTCTGGTAAACGTTTATTTTCGTTTAAATAATTCTCCACCATGACAGTTTCATCGGGTGACAATGACCAGGACAGTTCAGACTCATCTATTCCTTGGGTTGCCTCAAGTTGCGCTTGTGCTTTCAAATCACCAAACTTTTGTAGATCTTTAGGATAATTTTTCCCATATTCACCAGCTTGCTTGTGCCATTCAGCATTAGACTGTGATGCATAGTAGTAGTTATCAGTATTAAAAAGGTATAAAGCGTAACATATTACAGCAAGTATTGGAAAAAGGGACGCTAAGGTAACAACCCCGAAACCTGTGTTACTAGATCCACCAGTGGAAACAATCCTGCACACCCCAATACCTAATGCTAAAACCAAAGGAACGGTAACCGGCCCAGTTGTGACAGCCCCACAATCCCACGCTAGACCTAGAACATGCTTTAATCTGTCATCAGAAAACTGCATATAAAGTGTCAAGCACGATAGAATGATTACTCCGGCGTAAATAAAAGGTTTTAGCGACCATCCTTTATAAAAACGAAGTACACCAAGCAAAACTGCAATACCTACTCCTACTCCTACACAATTTACTAATAAGCCAGCACCGGTGTTTAATATTGTCCAAAGTAGAGGTGCTGCGGTAGGATCAACTCCAGAACCAGCAGCTCTCAAAACCCCTATCGCAGGCTCTGCGAATGTGGCGAATGCACCGAGAACAAATCCAAATGCAAGACTTGTTGGTAGACACGGAAGTCCAAAGATTTTTTTTCTAGGGAGGGTTGAACCCAAAATCTCACCAAGGGGCATTAGTCCAAGTCGAAGGCCTTCCATAAAAAAAGCTAGACCAACTATCACTATGAGAATCCCAACTGCTATCATCAAGGAATAGACAATAGGAAGACCAAGGACAAGGATTTGAAAAACGATAAGGTACATTATTATAAACCAAACACATTGTATTTGTTCAATAACTTTGTCCTTCGAAAATGATAGAATTATGCTTAACTTCTGTTTTAAACTAAGTTGAAGTTTACTCGTGTCTGATGATTGTTCAGGTGACATATCGTTAATGGGTTGTAGTAATTAACTAAACTTAATGTATCTAGAACATACATTAACTTAATTTATGGCAAATAAAATATAATCTTAAATTAAAGGCTCCAATCACAATTTGCTAGTGTAAGTGAAATCTTATTATTACCATTGTTTAAAATAACCGGAACATTCCAAGTAACACCAACCTTACCCAAAGAAGCAGTGCCAATTACGAAATATTTACCGGAAGAAAGACCAGAGACAACGCCCTCCCCATTGACATCCGTACGAATCCTTTGCCCGCTTCCATTTTGAATAAAGTCAAGCAATAACGATCTAATATCTTTGTGTACACCTGGAAAAAGAAATGAATTTTTTCGGGAACGTGCCCACAATTCGGCATAGGTATCAACACCAGAATATTCACTCAATTGAATTCCGCCTTTTCTTAGAATCTCTTCCAAGTGTGATGGTAAAACAAAAAATTCAGTAAAAAAAGCTTCTTTGCTTTTGCCATTCAACGCTGTAACAACAGCTTCAAATTGCAATGTACATTCACCAGATACAATTTCTCCTCTGTAGTTAGAACTTGTAATATTGCTTAAGCTGTTTTGTTCGTTAAATCTAGGAAGTAAATCAGATGTTGTTATGGATGGTGATTTTTCTAATTCGATTATTCTACCTTCTAACGAATCATTTCTGAATCTTAGACTTTTCAATTCCTCCGACTTGAGAGCAAGATTATTTTTTAGTTTCTTTATTTCACTTCTTAAAACGCCAAGATCGGTTACGGGTTTGTTTGGAATAGAACTTTCAATTGCAAAATTGGAATAAGTCTGCCCTTTCAATTTTTTGATTTCTTTTACAAGTTCATCATTAAGTTTTGTAAGAGTAGAAATTGTTTGATCTTTCTTACGGTTTATTAAGCGAAGATCATCAATTGATTTTTGATGCTCCAATGAATTAACTTCAAGATTTTTAAAAGCTTTTTCTGCGGCTAAATCATTTCCATCAAGTTTTTCCGAAATATTGGGGGAAGATTTGGTTGTACCAATAATTGTTATATCTTCGTTATCAGTGTCGACATCTATTGTAGGTAGATTTTTACCTGAGCTTAAAAGATTTTCAAAGTCGACTTTTTTTTCGAAAGAAGAATTCTTCGTGAGCGTTTCGACCAAGGATTTTCTTCGGTCAGTATCGCCAGAAGGATTGGTGCCATTCTTTTCAGTTTGATCAATATTTTCCGAGCAAGATCCAAACAGAAGGAATATAATGCAAGTAAATTTTGATAATAAAAGTTTCATTGTTGAGTCTAAGTAGGACGAGTTAAATAGAAAAAATCTGTCAAAGAAACATTGCAAGCAAAATTAAAATGGAAAAAGTAATCTTGATTGCAATGAGATAAAAATTTAATTTAATAGAATATTTTATGTCTCATTTATCTGAAGAAGAGGCTCTAATTTTATCCCAAGAAAATCGGTTTTTAAAACAAACCATTCTTTCCCTAAGAAATGAACTGGATGAATGCTCCAGGGAGAAAGATGAAGAAGTTGGGACCGTGATTTCAAATTTCGAAAAGGAGAAAAGAAATTACCGTAAAATAATAGAAAAGCAACGAGAAGAAAATGAAAGACTACAAGTTGGTTTTGAGGAAAAAAAACAAGAAATTTCCCTCAATAATTCCTTAGAAATCAAGCAACTAAAAAGTACGATTAAAAATTTAAGAGAGGAAATCCAATTTCAAAAGACAAAAAATGAGGAAGAAATTCAAAAATTAAAGTCACAAGAGAATTTAGATTCATTAAATCTGAAGACAAGTCTTGTTGAACTTAGAAAGTCTCTCGATCAGAGTGAAGCAGAAAAGCAAGAAATCAAACAGCAAATAAGCAGAGGCTTTCAACAAGAAATAGCTCAACTAAAATCATCCTCAGAAAAACTAAGAGAGAAGATTAACAATATCAATCTCGACAATGAACAAATTATTCAACGAACAAAATCTAATTTCACTTCTGAGATCAATGAACATAAGAGAACTATTTTCGAGCTAAACAAACTTTTGGAAGTAGCAGAAAGTGCTAAAGAAGACGCGGTTCAAAAAGCACAATCAACTAACCTTCAAGAAATTGGATCACTAAAATCAAACCTCTTATTGATAAGAAGTAAACTCGATAGACAAAAGGAAGAAGAACAAGACAAAATTCAAAAATTACAGGTTAATTATGCAAAGGAAATAGAAGATTTTAAAAATACAGTTCAAAAATTGAGGGTAGAATTGGAAGTTGCCGCAAACAAGGAAAGTGAAAATATTCAATCTGCAATTTCTAAATCACACAATGAAATAGAGCAGCTCAAGAACTCTCTCGCATTGGCACGTGACAATCTCGAAATCAATAAATCTCGCGAAGCTGACCGCATTCAAAAAATAAAGTCCTCTTCTAGAATTGAAATTAAATCACTCAAAAGCACAATTTCCGAAATTAGAACGGAAATCGAGAGAGTGTTAGTAGAAAAAGAGGAAGCTGTACAGCAAGCACAAACTTTTGCAAATACAGAGATCCAGCAGTTGAAAAATTCTTTATCTGTAACTAGGGAAAATTTAGAAACTCTAAAAGCTCGCGAAGAAGACAATATTCAAAAAGCTACTTCGCAGGCAAATTCCCTAATAAAATCGCTACAAAATACTGTTGCAGAACTAAGAGATGAACTCGAAAAGAAACTAGTCGAAAAAGAAGACGCCGTTCAAAAGGCTTCGGCGATTTCTAATCAAGAAATCCAACAGCTCAAAAATTCTCTTGCTTCATTAAGAAAACAACTAGAAAACCAACAACTTGATTCTGAGGCTAGCGCACAAAAGATTAAGAGTGAAAAAGAGAACGAAATTAGGTCTTTAAAAGACCTTACTGTAACTCTACGTGAAGAATTAGATAAGGCCCAAATCAAAGAAGAGGAAAGTGTGCAAAAAGCTCACGCTGATTCTGTAAAAGAAATAAATCAACTTAAGGAATCCGTTCGTACACTTAGAAACCAAATCGACCTTTCCAATTCACGCAATGATGATAAAGTTCAAAAAGTTAGTGCATCTTATGAGCATGAAATCGCAGCACTCAAACAAACTGTCGTAGATTTACGGATTGATCTAGAAGAATCTCAGATTAATGAGAAAGCAATAAAACAAAGTGTGGAAGCAGGTTTTTCCATTGAAATAAAAACACTTAAAGAAAATGTTGTATTAGCTAGAGAAAAAATTGACCGCATAACACAAGAAAAGGAGGATTCAATTCAAAGAGCAGTTTCTACTAAAGAAAGCGAAATCAAATATCTAAAAGAAAATATTTCTAACTTAAGGGAAGAACTTGAAAACAAAACCATTGAGAATGAAGCAGGCATCCAAAAAGCTTATCTTGCTTCTGCCAAAGAAAACGATCAGCTAAAATCTTCTATTGTCAATTTAAGAGATCAAGTAGAAACTTTAAAAATTAAAAAGGATGAACTTAAACAAGCTTCAGAAAATACTTCTAACAACGAAATTAAAAATTTACGGAAAAATATAAATACACTCAGGGATAAACTAATTGAACTAGAAGCTAGTAAAAACGACGCTGTTCAAAAAGCTTTAAGTACGCAAAACAGAGAAATAAATCATTTCAAAAGTATGGTAAATGCACTAAGGGATGAGATAGACAGTAAAAAACACTTTCAGGAGGAAAAATTGCAAAAGCAAAATCAGTTGAAAACTCTGGAACACAAACAACTTCAAGAAACAATAATAGAATTGAGGGCTGAATTGGAGGTCAAAAATGCAAGAAAAAGAAAAAAATAAAGAGAAATCTTCTAACCCGAAGTCTAAAAGGACAGAAAGGTTTTCCGACATGCTGCTACAGGTAACTACTGACCTCGCCAAAACCAAGAGCCTCGATGAAGCACTAGAAACACTAGTAAAGATTACAACTACAACCATTGGTGCTGAAAGAGGCACAATTTTCCTTAACGATCCGGCAACCGGTGAACTATATTCAAGAATAGCTCAGGGGAGTTTTAGAAGAGAAATCAGAATATTAAACACCAAAGGAGTTGCGGGTTGGGTTTTTACAAGAAATGAAGGGGCTATAATCCATGATGCTTATAAAGATGACCGCTTTAATAAAGCTGTTGATGTCAGGACAGGATTTAGAACTAAAAGTATTCTTTGTGCACCTTTACGAACTGTTTCTGGTGAGGAAATTGGAGTTTCTCAAATTCTAAACAAAATTGACGGTGAATTCGAACAAGACGATTTAGACCTACTTGAAGCAATGACTGAACAGGCTGCCATTGCAATTCAGGGAAATATCATTGTCGAACAAATAGAAGCTGCCAGAAAGCAAGAGCTTGAATTCCTTGATGTTGTTTCACAAGTATCATCTGAATTGGAACTAACTCCACTTTTGCAGAAAATTATTACGACTATTTCTACAATGTTAGACTGCGAAAGGGCTACCCTTTTCATAAACGACGAAAAAACAAATGAACTTTATACAGAAGTCGGGGAAGGTTTGGATGAAAAATCGGTTATTAAATTCCCTAATCATCTTGGAATTGCGGGGACTGTCTTTACTACCGGTAAACCCGTCAACATTCCTCACGCATACGCTGATTTAAGATTTAATCCAAGTTTTGATAAACAGACTGGATTTTTTACAAGATCAATTCTTTGCATGCCTGTCTTAAACAAAGAAGGTAAAACAATTGGGGTAAGTCAGGTATTAAATAAAAGAGGAGGTTCATTTAATTCTGAAGATGAAAAAAGACTTGCTGCGTTTACTTCCCAGATTTCCATGGGTATTGAAAATGCCAAACTGTTTGACGATGTTCAGAATCAGAAGAACTACTCTGAAAGTATTCTTTCCAGTATGCATGATGCTGTGCTCACAATTGATGAAAATGGTATTGTCAAAACATGTAATACAGCTGGCCTAAGGATATTGAAGATTCCGATTGTTTCCGATATTCTCGAGCAACCAATAAAAGACATCTTGAGTAATAAAAATGATTGGTTGCTTAACAAACTTGAAAAAGTTGAAGAAGAAGAAGAATTTCTAGATCATGAAATCATTCTTGATAGCGAGAAATTATCGGTGAATATTTCTCTTCTTCCTCTTATTGGTCAAAAAAAGGAGAATCTCGGTATTATGTTGATGATTGAAGACATTAGCTCGGAAAAGCGGATGAAGTCTACAATGTCACGCTATATGGACCCCGAACTAGCTGACCAACTTATGAATGCTGGTGATAGTGATGATATTATGGGCGGCAAACAAAGTGTAGGTACCGTACTTTTCTCTGATGTTAGAAGTTTTACTACGATCACCGAGGAATTAGGTGCTCAAGGAACTGTCAAATTACTGAATGAATACTTTACCATAATGGTTGATTGTATCACAGATGAGGGTGGCATGCTTGATAAGTTTATTGGTGATGCAATGATGTGTATTTTCGGAACACCTGTGCCACATGATGATGATCCTGACAGAGCTGTTCGGGCTGCCATTAGAATGATGACTGATCTTAAAGTCTTTAATGATAAAAGATCTACTGAAGGGAAAATGGCCATAGATCATGGAATGGGTATCAATACAGATTCGATTGTTTCTGGTAATATTGGATCTCCCAAAAGAATGGATTATACCGTAATTGGTGATGGTGTTAATCTTGCAGCTAGAATTGAGAGTGCTTGCAAGCAATACGGTGCTCATATACTTATAAGTGAATTCACCTACAAAGCGGTCAAAGCAACTTATCGAACCAGACAAGTTGATTATGTTATTGTTAAGGGTAAGACAGAACCTGTAGGAGTTTATGAGGTGCTCGATTTTCATGATGATAGTAGTTACCCAAATTTAGTTGAAGCACTTGGAATTTTTAATGATGGATACCGTTCGTGGAATGAGGCAAAGTGGGATCAGGCTATAAAACTTTTTAAAGATGTTAAAAAAATTAATCCTAATGATAAAGCAGCTCAATTATACTTAGATAGGTGTGACCATATGAAAAAAAATCCACCTAAGGGTGAATGGGATGGTGTATGGGTAATGACAACCAAATAATCATCATGAGCAATGCTAGATCGCATTTAGAAAAAGCAATCTCACTCAATCCAGAATTTGCTGAAGCATACTACGAACTTGGTGTGTTATTGAAAGAAGAGAATTCAATTGAAGAGTGTATAAAAAATTTTAAGAAAGCAGTCGAAATTAAACCTGATTATGCCAAGGCACAATGTGAGCTTGGAATTGCTTTGTCGGTTAACGACGACTTAGAAAATGCGAGAAACTGTTTTCTTAATGCACTAGAAGTGGACCCTAATTTCGCACATGCTTATTTCAATTATGGATTATTATTAATAAAAATCGAAGATTTTGAAGAAGCAAAAAACAATTTTGATAAAGTTACTGAAATAAATCAAAATTTTGAACAGGCTTATTATTATAAAGCTACCCTTCTTACCAATGCTGATGACTTCGAAGAAGCGAGAAAAAATTATGAAACTGCTATTGATATAAATAGTGATTATATCGAAGCTCACTACTCTATGGGTAAATTACTATCAGGTGGAGTAGCTACCAATAAGGAAGGTTCGATAATTGACAAAACAAATTACCCTGAAGCCAGAAAACACTTTGAAAAAGTTATCAAGCTCGATGCCGAACATTACAAAGCGCACTATAATTTAGCAAAACTTCTCTTCCTTGAAAATGAGGTCAACAAAGCTAAAAAATCCCTACTCTGCTCGATAAGAATTAATTCAGAATATTCAAAAGCTCATTATCTATTGGCATCCTGCTATGAGAGGGAAGAAGACTTATCGAAAGCATTAAAGCACTATAATTTATCTGTACAGTTTTTCAAAGAAAATGCACTCGCACATTTTAAAATCGGAGTAATTTTAAGACAACAAAATGAGTTAAAGAAAGCAGAAGAAAATCTTAAAAAAGCTATTTTGTATAATAGCGAATTAGACCAAGCACATTTTCACTTAGCAATGATTCTAAGAGATGATGATGATGCCTCTCTTGCTAAAAAACATTTTTTCAAAGCACTAGAAATTAACCCTGAATATTCCTTGGCATACTATGAACTTGCCCATCACTGCGAAAAAAATGGTGATCTAAATGAAGCAAAAATACATTTTCAAAAAGCGACGGATGTGGATCAGAACTTTGTCGAAGCTTATTTTAATTTAGCGAGAATTCTCAATAGTCCTGCAGAGCATGATCAGGCCGTTAGAAACTATGAAACTGCACTTGAAATTGATCCTAAAATGTCAATTTGTCACTACTGGTTTGCGAAGCTGTTAACATCAGGACAAAAACTTGCAAATGATGGAACATTGTTAAGCGAACCAAATCCTGAAAAGGCGAAATTTCATTTCGAAAAAGCAATACAAATTGACCCCTCATTTGATAAAGCTTATTACAGACTGGGTCTTCTACTTTACGATGCGATGGAATATAAAAATGCGTACGAAAAGTTTTTAAAAGCAATCAAACTAAACGCATCATTTGCAAGGGCGCACTACAGTCTCGCCGTTTTATTAATGAACAAAGATGCTGTTAACATTATTGATTTGAAGTCGACAAATTCTGGAAGAAGAAAAAAATAATATAAATATTACAAATCTGATCGATTAATTTTGGACAATAATATCAGTAATGAATTAGCTTTGTTTCATCTGAGAAAATCACTCAGTATTGATGCTAATCACATTCCAACAATTTCTTTAATTTGTGAGATATACCTTATAAACAAAAAATTCGATATGATTGATGACTTAATTGTAAATTCAATCAAAAGGGGTTTAAAATCCTCAGAATTTCATTACTTGCTGGCAAAAAAAAATCTTTACTGTTCTTCCTTCGAAAAAGCAAAATTTCAAATTGATCAAGCCATCAACGCCGAGAAAAACATTCTCAAATATTACAAGCTAGCAATTAAGATTTTACAAAATTATAACGCAGAACATCTTGCATCTCCATATTTGGAAATGATCATCAAATTAGATCCAAATGATGGAAATGCATATTATTTGCTTTCTAAACTCATTACTCAAAAAGAAAACTACAAAAAGAAGATTTCGCTACTTGAAGTTACTAACGATCTTATTTCTGATCACCATCAAGCTCAATTTGATCTAGCGGTTTCACATATGGATACATTACATGAAAGTAATGATTCTCAAAATGACTATTTAAAAATCAAAAATATGTTCTCTCCCCTTCTTAGGATTGATCAATACAGACCTAAGGTACTTTATAAGCTAGGTGAATTAGAACTCATTAAGAATAACTTTCCTGAAGCAATTAAACTTTTGGAGGAATCAACTAAACATGATGAAACCAAAGGCATAGCGTCATACAAAATTGCTAATTTAAAATTGCTAAATGAGGATTTTAAATCGGCTAATCTATATTTTAAAAAATCATTCGAATGCGAATTTAGACAAGCAGAATGTTCATTCAATATTGCACTCATTCATTTTCAAGGGGAAAAACCACAAAGAGCATTTGAAGAATTTAAAAAAGCAGAATTACTTTTAAATTTAGAAAAAAAAGAACTTGAGAAAAAATCAAAAAAGAGTGCAAATTTAAATGATTTTGATAGGGCAAGGCAGTTATACACTGATTCATTAAATATTAGAAAATTAATTTCAAAAACCCATTTATACATACACAAAATCAATCCTCCTTCTTCTCTTGATGATCAACAAAAAAATTTAATGAAGATTATTGATCTGGACTTTGATAACTTTGAAGCACATTACGAATTAGGAATTCATTATTTATCTTTTAAGGAAATCGATAAAGCTCAAAAGTCTTTTGAATATGCTTGTGAGTTAAATTGGGAACACATTAACTCTCATCTTCAACTAGCACGCATTTCCTTAATGAAAAAAAAGCGTGAAAAAAGCAAAATGCACTATCAAATAGTTCTAGATTTAGAGCCTAATAATAAAGAAGCTATTAGAAATACTGAACTGTTGGTTAATTAGTATCTTTTTTCTGAGCGAAATAGGAAAAGGGAATACTAATAAAATAAAGTATTCCCACAGAAAATAAGAAAATCCATGTCTCCTTCATAAATATTGATACTCCTAAACAAACAAAAAGAAGTACCAAAATAGCTTTGTTTCTGGCTATGTTAAATCTTACATTTCGAAATGAAAAAGTTGGAATTCTAGAAATCATCAACAAAGAAATAATAAACACCCAAATTGTTATTAAAAAGGGATATTCAGATAATTTTAAATTATAATCAAACCGGTCGAAAATAAACTGTAAACCTAAGGGCATAAGTAGTAAGCCAGCACCTGCTGGTGCAGGTACTCCTGTAAAATAGCTCTTTCTTGAAATAGTTGATTCTTCTGAGAGGTGAAGCACATTAAATCTTGCAAGTCTAAAGGCATTGCACGCAGTGTAAAACAATATAGGTATCCAAAACCATTCTAGTAGGTGAGCTTGCTTTATCTCAAGAATGGGTTCTCTAATCCATAGATAAAAAATAATAGAAGGTGAGACACCAAAACTAATTGCATCTGCCAAACTGTCGAGCTCAGCCCCGAAAGGAGAGAAAGCTTTTAATAATCTAGCCGATAGGCCATCAATCATATCAAAGCATGCAGCAACAAGTATACACAAAACAGCATTTTGCCAGTTGCCTTCCAGAGCAAATCTAATACCAGTCAAACCTGAGCATAAGCCAATGGTAGTGAAAATATTTGGAAGTAATTTTAGAACTGAAATTTTACGGGCTTTAATATTTTCACTCTTGACCTTCATTTATAAACTAATTTTTCGACAAATTTTCTACGCGGTGGTACCAATTCGGTACCAAACGAACGATTAATTAATCTTATCCATGACTCATCTTTTTTTAAGCAGGGATTGCTGATCCCGTAAACGAAACAATTTATCGAATCTGTTTTAAATAGAAAATAATGATCATCATTCTCAGATTTACTCAAATTTCCAGACAGTTCCTGATTTCTAAAAAAGACTTCGTTAAATAATGGCTCTTGTTTGTTAATTTCTGAAGTGGAAATTTCAATCGGAATTTTAAGAGGAGGATTTATAGCCGATTTATCGAGAAAAACTCGTAGAGATGCTAAAAATCGAGTAACAGTTATAAAAACTCTCTTACCGCATGTGTAAATATCAATTATAGACTCACTTCCACCTAAGGGGAATTTTGCAAATCTCATGGAGAGATTACCAGAATCGGGTTCAGGCATAAAAACTGGAGCACTTATGCTTGCTGCAAGTTTTTCAATTTTGTAGGGATATATCTCTTGATGACTCAACAAATAGTTCAAAAGCATCTTAAATGCCATTTCCGATTAAGAAAATATGCTATGTTTAAATCTTCCGTCGTTATTTTAATTCTTTTATTTGTTTCTTGCGGAAACAATAAGTGGGATCCTGACTTACAGTATCAACAACAATCTGCGGCTATTCAATTAAAACAAAATAACCATTTAAGAGCCTTAGAGATTGAAGCCGTTGAAAGCCTTCGAGATCTAGAAAGCAGAATTCTCGTGGATATGAAGGTTGGAGAAAATATATACAAATTAAATGATTTACTTGGTTTGCAGTATAAAGTCCTCGCACAAAATTTTATTGAAAATAAACTGTGGGAAAGAAGATTATATCTTTGGGAAAATATTGTTTCTTCAAATTGGTCGCTAGACTCTCTGCAATTTAAGCTCTGTCAAAAAAATAGAGATTTTGTAATTCTCACTATTAATGGAGATCGAATAGTGAATGTGGAGTTTCTTTAATTATCTTTTTCACGTTCCAATGTAATCAAAATTTTTGTAACGGCACCTTCACTTTTCATTGTTGGCAAGAGAGAAATAACACGCCATCCACTTTTTGCATATTGATTAAAATGTTTGTTAAGCAATTCAGATAATTGTTCACTCATGTCATCCCCTTTAACTCTTATACCTTCAGGAGAAACAGAAATAGTCTTATATTCAAACATAATAATTTACTTTTTAAAAAATTTGTTTCTCTAATTAATCAAAGTGGTAACTATGCTTCAGACTTTTTCTCTTTTCCATAATATTTATTGTAATATTTATAGCGAAAATACCCATATCCATAATAGCCAGAATAATAATAACCTGGAGCTTTCTTCTGTGGTAGATCGTTTAATACGACTCCTAGAACATTTACGCCTGTTTCTTCAAGGTTCTCTACAAGGTTTTTTGCAATTTTTCTCGAAACTTTTCCATAACGCGTTACGAAAAGAACATCGTCTACCTTTCTAGCGATTGCCAGGGAATCCGGAAATAAACCAATAGGGGGACTGTCCACAATTATAACATCAAACATTTCTTTTAATTCATTATGAACAATATCAAATTCTTTTTGTTCTAACATTTCAGTTGCTGCACGCGTCTTTCCTCCTGATGGTAAGATGTATAGATTAGGATGAATTTCTTGAACCGAATCATTAATAGAGTTCTTTAAATTTTCTTTTGAGGAAGCCACATTTACAAGAGAAACAAGCCCAGTCTTGTTTTCTATTCCACAAAATTTGTGCAATCCAGGTCGTCTTAAATCAAAATCAACTAACACAGTCCTGCGACCATGATTTGCACAACTGTATGCTAGATTAGCTGAAATTAAACTTTTCCCCTCACTTGGAATTGCTGAAGTAATGAGAATTGTTTTGGGGTATTCAGTCTGAGAATTCATTTGAATTCTGCTAAACATACTTCGAAAAGATTCTGTAAGTCCATCATCAAGGTCATTACCAACGATCAAAGGTCTGTGTGCCTCCTCCACATCGGATATTTTAGGAATACCACCTATTAAATCTTTACCAATGAAAACCTCTACATCAAATGGAGATTTTACTCGGTTGTCTACTAATTCAAGACTTACAGGAATGAGAATGAACAAACCTAGAAAAATATAAATACCAGTTCTCTTGATTTTTGCTTTATCCGGAGTGTACGGACCACCAGGTAAAAATGCATATTGCTCTTTATGCAAAGGTTCCTCTTGTTCAGAAGGCAATGCTTGTTCAATTCTTACTTCATTCAACCTTTTCTGAATTTGATCCGTACTTGTTCTAACCACAGTGAGCTCCCTCTCTTTATTGATTAACCATTCTTCAATTTCACTTAGTTTCATTGAATCTTGTTGAACTTTTTCCATCGCTTGCTGGAACTCTTTTTCTTGTGCAGTGAGTTGAACCCTTTTGTCTTTCAAATCTTCAATGGCTGAAGTCACTTCCTTAATCAATGAATTCTTTACTTCATTTACCTGTCTAGCATTTTCAAGCATTTTAGGATGTCTCTCTAGATAACCTGGTGATCCCTCTTGATACCTCATACGTGTTTTTTCGAGATCAAATAGAGTTTTTCTTAAGGAAGGTACATTGCCAAAACTCTCAATCGCATCAATCTCAAAAAAATCTTTGATTAATGCTATGTCATTATCGATATCCTTAGATCTACTTGAGCTATTTCTAGAGCCAATTCTAGCCTGAATTTGTAACACTTGTCTTAAAAGCGAATCTATTTTAATTTGTTCGAGTTTAGATGTGGTGACCTCTGCAGAGTATTGGCTTTTCCTATCTGCAGTGTCCCTTTTTTCATCTTCAATAAATGGTAAGCCTAAGTTTTTCTTATAGGCTGACATTTCGTCGGCAAGTTGTGATTCTTTCTCAATACTTTGTGCAAGCAACTTTTCTAGAAGATTTCTAACAGATTCAACTTGTTGATTCTTTTTACTTTTATGAAGTTTTTCGTATTCTGACTGAACCAAATCAGCAACAAGCATTGCCCCTTTTGCACTTCTAGAAGTTGAACTTATTACAAATCGCGGTCTTCCTTCAGAAGGGGGAGAAACACTTATTGAATAACTAATAGTTGACTCAACTCCAACTGGTATTCCTTCCCTTAAGAAAGGCGCCAACATAATTGATTTAGACTCGGGATTATCGGAAATTTTTTGAATTACACTTGCTTTAAGTTCTTGGCTATTCAATCCTTCCCTATGTTTTGCAACAAGACCCTGAACTTGTGTGTCTCGATCAACCTTCTGAAGATTGAGAACTGCGGGGGGCGGGATTAAACGAAAAGATGAAGAGGACTGAAAAAATTCTGTGTCCTGAAATTTCAGGTAAACATATCCTAATGAAATCGGTAATGCTAAAGATAGTGCCAAAAGCCATCTGTCCCTAATAACAAGTAATATTTCAGCAATACTTTTGGTCTTACTTTTAGAACGAACTGATCCCTGCGAATTTAAATTTTCAATCTCTTCTTCCATTAAATAAGTCTCTCGGGGACTTCAATTCGATCACCGGGATAAATCCAAAATCTACTTGCTGAACCCAGAAGTAGGTTTCCTGTGCTCAACGCTTCTACATTGACCTCATATGTTTTGGTGTCTTTCACTTGTCCAGATACATCATAAAAAGTTCGGGTAACAAATACTTTGTTTTTACGTGCAATATCAGTGAATCCGCCTGCCCTAGCTATAACTTCTACAATATTCATTGCCTCAACTTCTGGAGGAAAAATATAAGGTCCCTTTCGATTAACAGATCCAGATAGAAAAACAACCCGATCAGAATATTTTGTTATTAATATACTAACAATTGGATTTTGATAAATTAAGTTTTTTTGATACTCGTTAACAATAAGTTTCTCGACTTGTTTTGAATTCATCCCAGAAACCTTAAGTTCTCCGAGATAAACAACTCGAACTTTGCCCTCTGAATCGATTATAGCATCTACAGCAGTCTCGGTTTCTCCACGTACCGCAATTCTCAGGCTATCTCCAATTCTTAATTTATATCCCGTGGGATCTTTAATGATTGAAGGATCATCATTATACTTATTCTGCCCTACAAGTGGATTTAGAATAAAAACACAATTTAAAAACAAAACCCATTTAATCATAACCTAGAACCGACCAGTAGCTTGTGCATGAAAAAGATGTCGACTGTATTCTTCAATGGACCTGTCTGTAAATGAAAAATCGTATCCACCACTGATTGTAATGTATGGCGTTAACCGTCTTTGCAAACTCGCACCTAATCCAAATTGATTAAGGCTGGAGGAATCTCGAGAGGTTATGGCATTTGTAGGATATGTGTAACTGACATTTCCCCCACTCAGATATGCAAGTCCTGTGATTTTTTCATTTAACCGATGAGAAACACTTACGCGCCCCATAGTGCTAAAAGTTGAAAAACCTTGAGCAGAAGGTGAAAATGCTCGGTTAACATCAAAGCCCAAAGAAGTTTTGGTATTAAGGTTCCAATCTAACCCTATACTTGTGATTAAATTATCTTGATTAGAAACTTTTTCATTATCGTAATCTTGCAATGCATATCCGACATTAGCATTGCCAGAAAGTTTTGATGAATAATTCCCTTGTGCTCCAAAGGTAATCGAGTGAGAAATGGAGTCAGAAAGTGTATTGGACCCAGCTTGATCATCGTTGGTTCGACTGAAAGTATAATCTGAATAAAAATCTAATTTTTCAGAGTATATATAGAATGCTCTAAGAGAAACAGGTATGGTTGTAATGTCATGATAAACCCTTTCTTGTGTAGCACCAGATTGATAATATCGAACATTGTAGGAAGTACCAGCACCAACGCCAAATTTAGGGCTATGGTTATAGCGAACATTAAGACCGGCAACAAAATAAGTGAAGGCTATAAGATCCTGTTCTAAAACACTTCCGCCAACGCTTTGACCAAGATCAAATGTAGCATCAAATCTAATTTTAGCATTGTTTGAAACGCGTTTGTTTTTGGTTAAAGTTTCATCAAAATCAATTGTAAAGGTGGTGAGAGGTTGGGTGTAGCTTTTATCATTATTTTTTATATACCGAGTCATTTGAAGACCCCCAGTTCCGCT
Organism: Opitutia bacterium; assembly: GCA_002694035.1. Classification (GTDB taxonomy): domain Bacteria; phylum Verrucomicrobiota; class Verrucomicrobiia; order Opitutales; family Seribacteraceae; genus Seribacter. The sequence goes on along the minus strand of NZKY01000054.1, from coordinate 34,297 downwards.
AAAAGTAAACCACCTCGTCTGTTTTGTGAAATGTAAGGCAGGAGACAAACTTATTATAAGATCGTCCTCACTTTTTAATTCATTGGCGGCAATCAATGGACTATTAGAAGATTTTGCACCCTGAAATGAATTTGTTGATATTCCAAAAACACGGGAATCATATTCGCCCCTTAGAGTTGCTGAAGCTTCAAGTTTACCAAACTTGCCCTCAACAAATGCATTAACATTTATTGTAAATGCTAGACTTAGCGAAATGCAAAATAGTCTAAATGAAAATTTGGGCAGAAAAGTATAGATAGACACTATGATTTGGGTATCCTTATAATCAATCAACTTATAAAAATATTGTCAATATATTCGTAATTTTGCCTAAAAATACCTAAGAGTGTACTGAATTTGAAATCCCTTAACCCAATTGTTTTTTTGCTTGTACTTGTACCTTGGTGTAAAGCAGGTCTTGCCGGTACTTGGATCTTATTCACAATAGACATAGTATTAGTGTATTATATAATTATAATATTATATTCTGAATACAGGCTTAAATACATACTTAAATATTTTGCCCCTGTAATACTCGTAGTATTTCTTTTTGTATGCTCATATTTAAATCCTTCTTACAAGGCATTAAACGAGCAGGATTGGACTGAGTTATCGGTAGAAGAAGCACTTTCTAGAGAAAAAAACTTTGAAAAGGTTATATTTACCTCATCGTTTTTTAAAGACAACTACATCCTTTCTCGGTCAAATCAACAATTATCTTTGACAACATTTTTTGATTTTAAAAATCGTTATTATGATAAATTTGAAGTTTCAAGCACTCCAATTGATAAATTAATTAACAATTATGAAAAAAAAATTACTTTAAATAATAAAACCTATCTTCCTGCCATTAGTTTTAGAGACAATGAAATTCTTCTAGATTTTTTTCATAAATTAATTCAATTGTCTGCCGCTATAATTATTTTTTTAACCATAAAAAAACGAAAGCACATTCGTAATTTGATTTTTTTGATGGGAATAAACAGTGGGCTTCTCGCAATTGTTGGTTTATGGCAGAAACTTAACTATGTTCCATCTGATAATTTACTGGAGATTCTTGGTATTTGGGATACGCCTGAACCTCGCTATTTTTTTTCAACATTTACCTATAAAAACCATTGGGCATGTTTCGTTCTTTTAAGCTTAACCGCTTCTTTTGCTTATCTACTTCATCAATACAAAAAAACTCGAACCATAGATTATCGAAAACCAAAACTCGTAATGCTAATGGTTAGTATAATTTTAGGAGTTTTATCAATACCATTCTCGGGTTCCAAATCTGGCTCAATTCTATTAATTATATTTTTTTTAACCATAATGTTATTTCCGAGAATTTTTCTACAAATAAAATCTTATAAAAAATATTTTTACTTTGTTTTTTTATTTTTTATTATAATAGTAAGCTCCATTTTTTTTACTAAAATTTACCATAATGAAACATGGAAAGAAATGTTATCCAACTTCGATTCTCAAGTAAATAATTTAAAGGCTGGAAAGTTACCCTTTAGAATATTATTGTGGAAGGATTTAGTTTCTCAAATTAGCGAAAAACCTATATTTGGTTACGGATTTGGTTCTTATAAAATTGTAAATCCGATTTTTCAATCATTAGAGACTAGAAATGAGCGCAGTCTTGGTCTTCAACATGCACATGTTGAATACACACCACTAGTAAGATATGGTCATAATGATTGGTTAGAAAAAGTTTCAGAATTTGGATTATTTGGATTCTTATTAATCGTACCTTACTTATTTTATATTCTCAAATTTTTGTTTTTAACTAGATCTGACACAGCTAAGATACTTTTATTGGGGAGCGTTTTATTTTTGCTTTATTCAATAGTAGATTTCCCCAGTCAGACGCCCGCATGCTTACTTTATTTCTCTATCATTACAGGTTGTGCTTTTAAGTACTCAGTTTTATCTAGCAAAGATTTTGAGCAATAAGGTTGAACTTTAAATTAGTTGCGAGTAACTTACTTCTATTAATGCCCTTTAATTTTAGTCCGTTAAATCATTGCTTAATTATAACTTGCATCAATGCTTCGACATTGGTCAATGTTTTATATGCCGGAATAGACAAGGCTTTGGTCGAGTCTACTATACTGATTAATCTACCTTCGCTAACAGATGGCTCACATATCCCCTCAATTTCTAATCAAAGAAGACTTAGTGATACAGCCACAACTTCAATTCAGAGTGTTGTAGATTTAAACCAATCAGCCTTGCCTGATACAACCGCGTTAATTTCATCCCTGACCAAAACTTTTAACAGTTTTACTGATGAAAACCTTGGTGAAGCTCTTGAGTATGCAGTTTCTTACTTGGTGGACAATAAAACGAACTTTAATCTAAACGATGATTCTTTATTAGCCGGAATTAATGCTTCAATGGTTTCATATATAAATTCAAGTTTAGCAAAGAGTGAAGACATTTCTGCAAACATTTCCATAATGCCAGAAATCATATACTCCAATATCATTCCCAAAAAAGTAATATCATGGAACGAAAATGTTTCGTATTGGAGTAGGAAAATCTCAGAACAACTAGCTAGATCATTAAATGAATCTGATCTCAACAGCAATAAATATCCAAATCAGCTAAAGATCATCGATCAACACCAAAGAAATCTTGTAAGAAATTCAATAAAATCACTACTAAAAATCCTATCCGAAGCAACTGAAAGTGGAAATGGTTTTACCGGTAGTATAAGTACTGTTAATTCTAGCAGAAATGAGCCAAATCAGCAGATGATGTTTGATGGAATAAAGGGCTTTATGAAATTTGATCCAGAGAAGTCTAGATTTTTGGAATTTGCGTCAAAAGGTTTAACAGACGGATTACTGTATCAGAATATAAATAATTTATCAGATCAAAATGTTGAGGGTTTTGCAAAAATTTTAGGGGAAGAATCGATGAAAGGTGTTGCCGAACAGTTCTTCTCTTTGGCAGGTGACAATACCTTATTCGCTTTTGAAGCCACTAAATCAATTTCTACAGGATTGACATTGAGTTTAGTTTACAACACTTCGGGCACCGAAATTTATAGAGAAAATAATCTTGCTACGAAAGCTGCTGAGTCAATTTCACAATCATTATCTTATCAAATAATTTCCAGCTCCATTGAAAAAGCAAATGGGTATGCCCTCAATCGTTTAGCAGAATCTGTTGCTTTTGGCACTTCAATGGGTGCACAGCTTGCAAGTGTATTAGATAAATCTTGGGATTACGAAGAAGGCTGGGAAATGTATTCTAGAAATGAGTTGGCCAAAGCAACTGCTAAGGGTAGTGCAAATGGTTCAATTGATGCTGCCAGTATCCACATTCAAAACGATCCAACTATTGCTGATAGTGCCAACAAAACAACGCGTGAGGAAATCCTTTCTGTTGCTAGCGGTGCTGCCTTAGGTTCTTCATTAGGTAATACAGCACTGGCAGTATACTACCCTACCCTTTTGCAACCAATCATCAACAATTCTTCTCAAGGTTCGACTTACGGCGGAATAACCGCCAAAAATCTATCTTTTGTTGACAAACCTCAAGGTGTAACCGAGGAATTCGAAATTGAAATTGCAAGGGCAATTGCCCATGGAGCCGCTCACGGTGCTTTGTTTCAGGTAGTCGGACTGAAAAAGGATTCCTTGCCTGATAAAAGAACTTATGATTTTGAAACAATATCTGCCGCTGAAGCAGTAAGCTATGGTTCCACATACGGGGCAATTACTGGTGGAATTACATCTGGAGAAGACGGCTTGATTATCAAACAAGCAATTTATCAAGGCACGACTGAGGGTGCAACTGTTGGTGCCTCTCTAGCTCTAGGATATAATGAGAATGTTGCAGATAGCGTCAATTTTAAGTCGGCTGTTGCGATGAAATCTGCGATCAAAAAAACTAATGACGAAGCTGCCGTGAAAGCAAATAGTACCATGGCAGTAAAGACCATACAAACGAGTTCGCAGGACATGCTTTTGTTGATGAGAAAATTTAACATCAATCCCCTTTACACAAATCCAACCAAAATCTTTTCCAATCCGAATGCGGCTGATGAAGATAACCTTCCTTTTGAAAATAAGTTTCCTTTTGCTTCTCCAATTTGAAGACCTCTCTTTAGATCCTCAACCAAAATTAACAATTTTTAACCTTCCAACCTAATTATTTAATATGTCAAAATCTTCTGATATAGGCTTGATCGGGCTAGCAGTTATGGGTCAAAACCTTGCTCTCAATATTGCAGATCATGGCTATAAAATTTCAGTCTACAACCGAACTTATTCCAAAACCGAAAATTTTCTGAGTTCAAACACAGCAAATAATAATTTAATCGGTTTTGAATCTTTAAGATCTTTTGTTGATTCCCTCCAACCTCCAAAAAAAATTATCATAATGGTTCAGGCCGGGAAAGCAACGGATGCGGTAATAGATACTTTGGTTCCATTTCTAAAAAATGGTGACATAATTATTGATGGCGGAAATGCAAAATGGACTGATACTATTTCTCGTGAAAAATCCCTTAAAGAAAAAAATATACTATTTGTTGGTTCAGGAGTCAGTGGCGGAGAAGAAGGTGCAAGGTTTGGCCCATCATTGATGCCTGGAGGCTCCAAAGAGGCATGGAATCATATTTCATCAATTTGGAATGCTATCTCTGCTAAAGTAGATGAAAACACCGGAAAACCACTAGAAGGTGCAAGTCCGGGTAAACCGATAGAAGGTGGAGTCTCATGTTCTGCTTATATTGGAGAGAATGGTGCAGGTCACTATGTTAAAATGGTTCATAATGGCATAGAATATGGCGACATGCAGATGATATGTGAAGCCTATCACCTTATGGCATCAGTTTTAAAACTAGAGCCTTATGAAATTGGCCAAATTTTTGAAGAGTGGAACAAAGGACAACTTGATTCTTTTTTAGTAGAAATTACCGCCGACATTCTCAAACAAAAAGATCCACGTACAAATTTACCATTTGTTGATGTGGTTATGGATGCAGCAGGACAAAAAGGAACTGGGAAATGGACTTCTGTTAATGCATTAGATATGGGCGTACCAGCCCCAACAGTAGCTGAAGCTGTGTTTGCTAGATGCTTAAGTGCAATAAAAAAAGAGCGTACCCAAGCTTCAGATATTTTAACTGGCCCAGCAATTTCAAAAAGTATTCAAAATAAAGACGAGATAATTCAAGCTATTCATGATGCTTTATATTGCTCTAAAATATGTTCTTATGCTCAAGGGTTTCAACTGATGCGTGAGGCCCAAAAAGAATATGATTGGTCCTTGAATTTTGGTGAAATTGCACAAATTTGGAGAGGTGGGTGTATTATAAGGGCTGCATTTCTTCAAAAAATAACAGAGGCATTTACTAAAAATTCAAATCTTTCAAACTTGTTAATTGATGGTCATTTTAAGGAGTGCATTAATAAATATCAGCACAATTGGAGGAAAGTAATTTCTATCGCAATACAGTCCGGCATTCCAGTTCCAACTTTTTCCTCTGCACTTTCATACTATGACGGCTACAGAAATAACAGACTCCCTCAAAATTTACTTCAGGCACAAAGAGATTATTTTGGTGCACACACATATGAAAGGATTGATGAGGACAGAGGAAAATTCTTTCATTTGGATTGGTTGGACCCTGATAGACCAGAAATAACTATATAATTTAATTAGAAATTATAGATTTAGACATATAAAATTCTCGCACTTTTGCGTAGTCAATTTCCTTAGTGTCCGAGTAAATAACAAAGTCAAAACGATCCTTTAAACTAATTTCATTCATAGCAGTCTGAAGTCTTTTCTCTATTTCACAGATAGAGTCTTGTCCCCTACTTATGAGTCTTTTTCTTAAATCATCAATTGATTTTGGTGCTATAAATATTGTGTAAAGAAAGTTGGTAAACAAATCATTACTTTGCTTTAGCTTTTTTAGTTCGGCAGCTCCTTGGACATCTATATTCAATAAGACATCAAATTTTTTTTCTAATTGTTCATTTACGGATTCTTTTGTCGTACCGTAATAGTTTCCATGAATTTTGGCATGCTCAATGAAAGAATTTTTCTCTTTCAGGTCTTCAAATTGTTGATTTGATAAAAAATAATAGTCGATACCGTGTTTTTCAGAATTTCTTGGTCTTCTTGTTGTAGAAGTGATGACCCTTTTTAAAGATGCTTCAAACTCTCGAACCAAACGATCACAAATTGTAGTTTTTCCGACACCTGCCGGGCCTGAAATAACTAATGAGATACAATGCATCAAATAATAATTTCAGTAAGTAAACCTTACAATAACAAGAATTACTGAATATGTTAGAAAAAAAGAACCGAAAAGAAAACGGTATTTATAATTTTTAAATAACCAGTTTAAAAAATCTCTTAGACGGTAAGGCCAGGCACCAAAATACAGAGAAACAGTGATAAAAAAATATATTATGCTAACTAAAAACAATCTAGAAATTGGTTCTTGAAGAAATGCCGCATCTAAAACCTCCCTAGAATAGAATAAAATTATAATACACAGAGCACGAACAGCTAAAAAATCAAAAATGAAAAAATAGGACGCTACCCCTACCAATACACCGATAATTCCAATAGTTACCTTGTATTCTCCAAAGTCCGCTTCTCCTAAATTATTAACATGTCTAAATAAAAACCAAAATATTCCAATGCAAAGAAGTAAAATTGCTGAAAGCTTTGAGCGAGGAAAATTCTTTATTAAGGAATCGATTTTATTTGATTTATTTGTGAAAAGAAATCCTAGAAAAACAAGAAGGAAGGAAGTTGTAAGTGTAAATTGACCTAAATCCATATTTATATTTTTTCCCCAAACAAAGTTGTTGGTGTTGCAGACGATATCTGAACATTAAACATCTGCCCAATTTCGCAATTTTCTCCATCGTAAATTACCTTTCGATTACACCTTGTACGCCCCATCAACTTACCAACTCCCCGCTTTGCTTTACTTTCAACAAGGATTTGAAATCTCTTTCCGATGCTTAAATTATTTGATTTTAAGGACTGCTTTTCCAAAAGAGAAAGTAATACTTGGTTTCGTTGTTCCTTTACCTCACGAGGCACATGATTATTAAAAGAAACCGCTGGTGTTCCCTTTCTTTCGCTATATTTAAAAATAAAAGCCATTTCGAAATTAACTTCTTCAAAGGCTGATTTTGTTAATTCAAAATCATTCTCAGTTTCATCTGGAAACCCAACTATAATATCAGTACTTAAGCGCATCTTAGGATTTACTTCTCTTAATTTCATAGCAATTTCCAAGTACCTTTGCCTGGAATAGGGACGATTCATTAATTTTAGAATTCTATCAGAACCACTTTGCATAGGTAAGTGAACATATTCGCACAGAGAAGGAATTGTCTTATAACAATTTATTAAATCCTCTCCAAAACTTATAGGGTGAGGAGAAGTAAAGCGTATTCTTTCAAGGCCATCAATTTTGTCTATACTTTCAAGCAATTGAACAAATGGTGTTTTATTATTAATTTTCCTTAAAGAACCTCGTCCGTATGCATTGACGATTTGACCGAGTAATGTAACTTCTCGTATTCCTCTATCCGCCAACTCACGACACTCCTCTACAATGCTTTCTATTGTTCTATACCTTTCCTTGCCTCTTGTCTTAGGGACAATACAAAACGAGCAATTCATGTTACATCCCTGCATGATAGACACAAAAGCGGTGGGGTTGTCTATTTCAGTATCTAAATGATCTTTAATTTCACTTTCAGATCCTTCCTCATCCTCAATCGCAACAATTCTCTTAGGAATATCCCCCACCCTATCGATTAGTGAGTCGACATATTGAGGAACTCGATGGAATTTCTGAGTACCTACAACTAAATCTAAATCGGGAAGATGATCAAATAAATCAGCACCCCTATTTTGTGCCATACAGCCCATCACACCAACAATTGGTCTGGTATTTTTATTTTGACTTCTCAATAGATGACCGGCTTTACCAATTGCTTTCAATTCTGCTTGTTCTCGAACGCTGCATGTATTCAACAAAACCACATCAGCAATCTTTTCATCCGAAACGATCTCATAGCCTTTTTCTTTTAGTTTATATGCAACATCTTCAGAATCTCTTTCATTCATCTGACACCCATATGTTTTTATATAAACACTCTTCACAATTTTTAAAATAGTACATCAAAATCATCGGTCAATCTAGAACCCAATCCTTAATCTCAAATGAATCATCAACTATTTTATTATGTGTTGATTTTAAAACGGATCTGGAATTGTGTCCATGACTGACTAGAAGACAATCAACACCTAATAATTCAGATATTTGATGATCATGTATGGTGTCACCGATATAAAGAATATCTGATTTTGGTAAAGAAATTTTCTCTAGATGTTTTTTGGCAATATGTTGTTTACCTTCAGCTCGAAAATTAGCGACTCCGCTAACGGTCTTAAACACGGGTGATAAATCAAAGTATTTTAGGAATAAGTTTAGATCATTTGGATGACCGGCTGATAAAATTGATTGAGATATCCCCGTGCGGTCGAATTCATAGATTAAATTGTATATTCCCGGATGTAGTCTGCATTCACGATAGTTGTCTCTGTAAGCATCAATAAAACTGGTTGAAATTTTACAATAGTTTATCTGGTCGATTGGCAAATCTAACAAAAGATAAAAGTCTCTCACTGGAAAACCGAAATTATTCAAATAGAAATTTAGTGAAATTTCAGGTTTGGAGTACTCTCTAAGTAGGCAATTGACTATCTTTACACACAGATGAGCATCGTCAACAACCGTACCGTTCCAATCCCATATAATGTGTGAATAATTCAAACCTCTAAATATAACTTGATGAAGAAGCTGATGAAAATAAAGTTAATAACTATCAAAAAGCATCTTTCGCAACAAAACTCTTGATTATACTAAATAGTAAAACATTGTCGTTAACTTAACCCTTTAATTTTTATGGCAAAAAATACCAAAGAAAAAAATAAATCCAATAACCCTGACCTTGAACTGGCCTTTCAAGGAATAAACAAAAAGTTTGGAGATGGAGCTTTGATGAGGCTTGGTGATGCTACCAAAATGAATGTATCCGTTATTTCAACCGGCTCCATTGCGATTGACCTATGTCTGGGTGCAGGTGGGCTTCCAAGAGGCAGAATAGTAGAGATTTATGGACCCGAATCTTCTGGAAAAACTACATTTTGTCTAAGTGTTATAGCTGAAGCACAAAGAAACGGTGGAAATGCGGTTTTTGTTGATGTTGAACATGCACTAGATCCAAGATATGCAAAAGTAGTTGGTGTTGATTTGGATAATTTAATGGTTTCCCAACCCGAAAGTGGTGAAGATGCTCTTAATATTACCGAAACCTTAATTAGATCTGGAGCAATTGATGTAATAGTTCTTGATTCGGTTGCGGCTCTTGTTTCTCGTCAAGAACTAGACGGTCAAATGGGGGACACTACAGTAGGTTTACAAGCAAGAATGATGAGCCAGGCAATGAGAAGATTAACTGCAGCTATTTCTAAAACTAACTGCGTATGTATCTTTACAAATCAAATTAGAGAGAAAATTGGAGTAATGTTTGGCAGTCCTGAAACTACTCCTGGAGGGAGAGCTTTAAAGTTCTTTTGCTCAATCAGAATGGATATACGTAGAATCGGACAAATCAAGGAGTCAAACGGAACGGTTACAGGAAATAGAACTAGACTAAAGATAGTAAAAAATAAAATAGCTCCTCCATTCACAGCTTGCGAATTTGATATTATGTATAATGAGGGAATATCAAGAACAGGCTCTGTGTTAGACCTCGGAATTGAACATGGTATACTTTCTAAAAAAGGAGCATGGATATCATACAATGGAGATTTGATCGGACAGGGTCGGGAAGCCGCCAAACAAGCTTTATCAGAAAATCAAAATCTTATGAACGAGATTACTGCTGCAATTCTTGAAAAAGCAGAAGTTACGGTTGGTTCTGTACTTGCACAAAGTACGGATGACGACTCATAATTTTACCTAAAACATTGTGTATCATCATGATACGATAGCTTCTTTGGCTACGCCAGCTAAAGAATCAGCTTTAGGTTTGATTAGGGTTAGTGGTCAAAGTTGCCTGTTGTTATGTAATAAAATATTTGGTATCCCCTCCCCTACTCCAAGAAAATCAAATCTTGGTAACTATGTTTCGACAAATAATGAACATATAGATCAAGTCATTTTTGTTTATTACCCAGATGGTAAATCTTTCACGGGAGAAGAAATGATAGAAATCACATTTCATGGAAATGTCATTATTGCGAATAAAATTCTCGATGATTTGATCAGAAGAAATTGCAGATTAGCCGAACCAGGTGAATATACTAAAAGAGCTTTTCTCAATGGTAAAATAGATTTAACACAAGCTGAATCAATTGCTGAAATAATTACTGCAAAAAGTGATGCGCAATTAAAAGTTGCTAATAAAAAACTTTCTGGTTCGCTTGGGAAAGTTTTAGAAAAAATACAAGACAATACTCTTGAAATTCAATCTCAACTTGAAGCATCAATTGATTTTCCCGAAGATGACATATCAGAACCAGATTATTCAGAATTAATAAATAAACTAACAGATTTAATTCAACGACTCGATGACCTTATCCGCAATCACTCATTAGAAAACAAAATTTCTAATGCAATTAAAGTGACACTTATCGGACCGCCTAATGCAGGAAAAAGTAGTTTATTTAATAAATTACTTTCCGAAGATAGGTCTATTGTAAGCGATCTCCCTGGTACAACTCGAGATTATGTGTCAAAGGAGATTTTACTGAACGGATATCTAGTTGAACTCATTGATACTGCAGGAATAAGAGAATCTTCGGATAAGATTGAAATGCTGGGTATAGAGAATACCAGGAGGAATATAAATGATTCGGATATCACCTTTATGGTCATTGATGTTTCAGCCCCCTACCCTGTTGATTTTATAAATCAGATTATGAACGAATATCCAAGGAACAACTTTATATTAGTTAAAAACAAAACGGACTTAAACTCCTCGACGAAAATATCCGATCCTATTTTCGAAGGAACAACAATTAATACCTCAATATATTCAGATGCAGGCACTGAAGAAATAAAGGAAGAAGTAAACAAGTTTATCAAAGAAAACATTGAAGATGATCTCTCAGATCAAATAGTTGTAAATAAAAGACAATTTCAATTTCTTAATGAGTGTAAGATTCATTTTTCAGAAGCCTTGCAAACTATGACTGCAGGTAAAAATGAAGAAATTATTCTGCTTGAACTTAAACTTGGGTTAGAATTTCTTAATCTCATTGTTGGAACAAAAACAAACGAGGATATGCTGGATAAGCTGTTCAATAGTTTTTGTATCGGAAAATAATGAAAATAAGAAACTCCAACTCAAGCAACCCCTATGATGTAATTGTTTGTGGTGCGGGCCATGCAGGTTGTGAGGCTGCTCTTGCTGCCGCAAGAAATGGTTCCTCTGTTTTAATCCTCACTGGGAATTTAGACACAATTGCTCAAATGAGCTGTAACCCGGCAATCGGCGGCCAAGCAAAAGGACAAATAGTGCGTGAGATTGATGCTATTGGGGGTGAAATGGCATTAAATACTGATTTTACTGCGATACAATATAAGTTGCTTAATTCATCCAAAGGGCCAGCCGTTCAAGCTCCAAGAGCCCAATGCGACAAAAAGCAGTATCAATTCCGAATGAAACATGTTCTTGAATTAGAGGATAATATTACAATATTTCAGGCGATTGTTGATGGGCTAATTATCAAAAATGGAAAATGTACAGGAGTAAAAACTAGCCTTGGACTAGACTTTTTTGCTTACACAGTCATTGTAACAACAGGCACATTTCTCAGGGCACTTATGCATGTTGGTCAAAATAAATCTGAAGGCGGTAGAATGGGTGACCATGTAGCGAAAGGACTTTCCGCTGACTTTAAAAAAATTGGGATTGATCTTGGCAGATTCAAAACTGGAACTCCACCTAGGATACTTGGCTCTAGTATTGATTTCAGCAAAACAACCGAACAATTTGGTGATGAAATCCCTACAAGATTCTCGTTTGCCGACACACGAACAAAAGAAGAAGTGTTCCACGTGGAACACAAAACAAAAATGTTCCATGTGGAACACTCATTTGGCCACCAAGAGCAAGTGAAGTGCTTCACTACCAGAACATCAAAGCAAACTTCTGAAATAATTAATGATAATCTTCATTTATCCCCTTTGTACAGCGGAGAAATTTGCGGAACTGGACCTAGATACTGCCCAAGCATAGAGGACAAAATAGTTAAATTTGCGGACAAGGAAAGTCATCTAATACATCTGGAGCCAGAAGGAAAGAAAACAGATGAATGGTATATCAATGGACTTTCGACAAGCCTTCCTTTTGATGTTCAGAACCAAATAATGACAACCATACCCGGACTTGAAAACACCACAATAATAAGACCGGCCTATGCAGTTGAATATGATTATGCCATTCCCACNCAATTAAACAGGACACTTGAGTCAACAAAGCTCGAGTCTCTGTTTTTTGCAGGTCAAATAAATGGCACATCAGGATATGAAGAAGCTGCCGCTCAAGGACTAATAGCAGGAATCAACGCATCGCAAAAGGCTAAAGGGAAGGATTTACTCATAATAGGGCGGGGGGACGGATATATTGGTGTCCTAATTGATGATTTAGTTACAAAAGGCACGACAGAACCATACAGAATGTTTACCAGCCGTGCTGAGTACAGACTGCTTTTCAACCATACAAGTGCAGAGCTTAGATATATCAATAAGTCAGACTCGTTGAATATTCTTAGCTCAAACAGAAAAGAAGCAATTAAAAAAAAGATGGAAACAATTTCAAAATGGAAAATGATTGCACAGAAAGATAGAGACGATAAAGGTTCAACTTTAGCAGAATTAATAAAAAGGAATGATAATTTTGAATTTCTTCCTATGGAATTTCAAAATCTACATCATGAGTGTAAAAATGAAATATTATATCAAATCAAATATGAAGGTTATTTAGCTCGTGAACTTAAGAATATAGAAAAATTGAAAGATTCCGAAAAAATAAAAATTCCACTTGATTTCAACTATCAAAGCACTCCCGGACTAAGGAAAGAAAGTGNCGAGAAACTGTTTAATATCAAGCCAGAGACATTAGCACAAGCAAACAGAATACCTGGAGTTAATCCATCAGATTTAAATGTACTCATGGTAATGCTAAATAAAAGAAATCAATAATGTGAATGGACTATTTCTTAAAAAAATATAGCACGCCAAAAGATCGAGAGGGTAGGGTAAAAGATTTCTTTAATGAATTACAGAATAAATTCACTAAAAAAGATTTCGAAATTGAATTAGAGATCGGTTGCGGGCACGGACATTGGNTAAATGCATATTCTGACTCATTTCCTGATAAAATTTGCATTGGCATAGACTTAATCACTAAAAGAATACTCAAATCCAATCTAAAAAAACAAAAATCTGAAAATCAAAACCTATCCTTTTTGAAAACGAGTGCTATAGATTTTTTAGATTACAAACCAAAAAACATAAAAATCTCAAAAACATTTATTTTCTTCCCTGATCCATGGCCAAAAAAAAAGCATCACAAAAGAAGACTAATTCAACTTTCATTTCTTAAGACTCTCAGGTCCCATTCAACAAAAGATAGTCAATTATTTTTCCGAACGGATCATGATGATTACTTCAATTGGAGCAAAAATATATTTGAAATGTCGAAACACTGGGANCTAGAAAACACTGATTTTCCTTTTGANCATGAAAGCTATTTTCAAAATTTACTTCCTGACTTCGAAAGTTTTTCTGCAAAAGCTTTATAAGCCCTGCTAATAAGTAGTTGACCAAAATTAGATTCAATTACTGATAAATATTGATCGTCATGGAAATAGATTTTTTACATACATTATTTGTAAATCAATATTGACCTATGTTAATCTCTACTTATAGTAAGNAATATTCTGAAGACCCTAATTCACCTTCTCNTTCTATTATTTACTNCATTAAACCTTTCTGCCGCCGGCAAGGACGGTGTTAGTTTAACTGCAGAAAAAGCTTTTGAAGTTTTAGGGCTTCCCATAACNAACTCTATGATAACGAGTTGGGTTATTTCACTTTTAATCATTTTGGTTGTTCGCATTCTTGTNGGCAAGACCACTTTGGTACCAAATAAGGGCCAACTTTTTGTTGAATCAATAGTAGGTGGGCTTCGCGATATCGTTGAACCTATTGTTGGCCGCAAATTATTTTTTCCATCCTTTTGGTTACTAAGTGGATTATTTATTTTTATCCTGATTCAAAATTGGAGTGGTCTATTACCTGGAGTCGGNTCGATTGGGTATTACGACGATGCAGGAAAATATACTTCACTCATTAGGCCTGGTAATGCTGATTTAAACATGACATTAGCACTTGCTGCTGTGGCTAATCTTGCTTGGCTTTACTTTATTTTCAAATACGAAGGTCTCAAGAGCGTTATAGTTCACATATTCGGAAACAAAGCTGACAAAAATGAAGTTGGTATTTACACTTTCATNGGTCTCATACCAATTTTCTTTGCAGTCGGGATTATTGAAGTAATTTCCATTTTATTCCGACCAATCTCTCTCAGCTTTAGATTATTCGGAAATGTTTACGGGGGAGAAAATCTCTTGCACAAAATGTTCACAATAGCACCCGGGTTTGAATGGATTATTCCAATTCCATTTTATTTCATGGAAATTTTAATAGGTCTCGTACAAGCTCTTGTGTTTATGTTGCTAATCGCCGTTTTTATCGGATTGATGTGCAATCACGGAGATGAACATCATTAATATTTAAGATCGTGACTATGCAACGACAGTAGGCGATCAATAATACAAAACTTAACCAAATCAAAATATGATAGAAATACTAGCACAAGCAACTGATCAAGTCACGCAAGCCGCCTCACAGGAAGGTGGAATAACTGGAAGTATCCAAGGCGGTCTTGGCTGTCTAGGAGCTGCCATTGGCGTTGGTATCGTCGGCATGAAAGGAGCTGAAGCGGTTGGAAGGAATCCTGATGCATCGGGAGCAATCCTTGTTCAGTCCATCATCGGCATGGCCCTCGCTGAAGCTGTAGCTTTTTACTCCTTGTTTTTATAAATAGTAAAACCTCTCATTTTTTCTCATGATCACTTTAGCCAGTCTGGCGGACACAGGTGAAAAAATTGTTAACCAGTTCGGTATCGATTATCCGCTACTCATCGCACAATGCNTCAACTTTGCANTTGTGGCATTAGCAATCTGGTTTTTCGCGTTCAGAAAGATTCTTTCGACAATTAAAGACCGCGAGAAACAAATCGCAGACTCTTTAAAGAACGCTGACAAAATTAAGCTTGAACTTGAAGAAACTGAGAAAAAACAGAGTGAAACTCTACAAGAAGCCTCCATTGAAGCAAAAAAGACAGTCTCAATTGCACAAGAGCAAGCAAAGACCATATTAGAATCTCAAAAGGAAGAAGCTAGAAAACAGGCTGAAGAAATAATTGCAAAAGCTAAAGCATCCACTGAGTTGGAGAGACAGCGTGTATTGAAAGATGCTAGAGATGAAATTGCATCACTCGTTGTTCTCGCCACAAGCAAAGTCCTACAAAGGGAATTGGGTGAAGATGAAAAGTCGCGTTTTGCTGAGGCTGCTGCAAAAGAGATTAATTTATCTTCATAATCAANCATGGCTTCTAATTCTAAAGATTCGAAAGTCGCCCGACTTCTTTTAATCGAGTCTACTGGTGAAGATGGAAGGCTTGTCATTGATAAGGTTAAGGAAGTTTTGCAAGAACTTCGCGAGCTTCCCAAGTCAAAATCCATTNCTATTTTACGAAACTACCTTAAATTAATCAAAGAAAAGGAAAGATCGTATCAGTGTCTGATTGAAAAAGCTCATTCCAATGACAATTCGATATTCTCCGAAAATCTTCTGCAGAGTCTTCCACAGGCAGAATCTGATCATACTGAATTAGTAACCTCTACCAACCAATCATTAATTGCTGGTTTTAAATTACGACTTGGAGACGATGTATATGAAGATTCAATTTCAAGCCGTTTAAATCGTCTCAAAAATTCTCTTAAATAATTTAACTAACTATGAGTTCANTAACCGATCTGATTCGAAAAGAAATTGAAGATCTTTCTACTGATCCTACTCTCAGCAATGTAGGTACCATTACCACTTTGGCGGACGGTGTTGCNAGAGTAGAAGGTCTTTCCAATGTAATGTACAATGAAATGGTAGAATTTCCAAATAATGTTTTGGGGATTGCTCTTAATTTAGAAGAAGATTCTATAGGTTGCGTTGTTCTTGGCGAAACGAGCGATTTAAAAGAGGGTGACGAAGTTAAAACAACAGGTAAACTTTTATCTGTTCCTGTCGGGAAAGCATTACTTGGCAGGGTAGTGGATGCTGTTGGTCGCCCAATCGATGAAAAAGGTCCAATTGAGTCTGATATCACTTTCCCGGTTGAAAGAATTGCACCTGGCATTATTCCGAGAAAATCTGTTTCACAACCCCTTCAAACCGGAATCATGGCAGTTGATTCAATGATCCCTATTGGAAGAGGTCAGAGAGAATTAATCATCGGTGACAGATCTACTGGTAAAACTACCATCGCTATCGATACAATCATCAACCAAGCAAAGATAAATAAACAAGGTGCTGAATCCAAGGATGCAGATTTTAGACCTGTTTACTGTATCTATGTTGCGGTAGGCCAGAAAAACTCCAATATAGCTAGAACTATCAAGGTTTTAGAAGAAACCGGAGCAATGGAGTATGTGACCATCGTTTCAGCTCCCGCTGCGGATAATCCAGCAAATCAATATCTTGCACCGTATGCGGGATGTGCAATGGGTGAATGGTTCATGGAAAATGGTATGGATGCCCTTATCGTATATGATGATCTGTCAAAACATGCAGTCGCGTACAGACAAATTTCACTTATTCTCAAAAGACCTTCCGGGCGAGAAGCTTATCCTGGCGATGTTTTCTATTTACACTCAAGACTACTTGAAAGATCAGCACGTTTAAATGAAGAAAACGGAAACGGTTCACTTACAGCACTCCCAATTATTGAAACCCAAATGGGAGATGTTTCTGGATATATTCCAACAAATGTTATTTCAATAACAGATGGTCAAATTTTCCTTGAAACTGATTTGTTTAACAAAGGAATCAGACCAGCAGTATCTGTAGGTCTATCAGTCTCACGTGTTGGTTCAGCGGCACAAATTAAGGCTTACAAGAAAGTTGCCGGAAAAGTAAAGCTNGAGCTTGCTCAATTTAGAGAGCTGGCTGCTTTTTCTCAATTTGAATCTGATCTCGATGCTGCAACAAAAGCACGACTTGATAGGGGTGCCCGCATCGTTGAAATGTTTAAACAAACTGCCTACAACCCAATTCCCGTGGAAATACAAACAGCCATAATGTGGGCTATGCAAAACGATTTCTTTGATTCAATCGAAGTTTCTCAAATTTCTTCTTCTGTAGAAAGTCTCAAAGAATACCTCACAACTCAAGGTACCGAAGTATGCCAAGAAATCTATTCCNGCGGAAAACTTGAGTCTGACACAGAAGATAAGCTTCGCTCAACATTGGAAGACTGGAAAAGAACTCAGGGTTAATCCAGTTTCAAATACCCATGGCAAATACTCGCGACATACGAATAAGAATAAAAGGNGTAAAAAATACTCGGCAGATTACTCGTGCTATGCAAATGGTTGCTACTTCAAAAATGAAGAAAGCACAAGACTCNGCAAAATCTGGTAGGCCGTATGCAATGTTACTTGCTGATATAATTGGAACCATAGCTGATGAGTTTGAGGAGGTGACACAATCTTATTTTGCTGAACGGCCAATCAAGCATAGAGGGATTTTAGTCATCGGAACGGATAAAGGACTCTGCGGTGGTTTAAACAGTAACCTTTTCAGAGAAGTAGTTAAGATTGAAAACTCTGCCAAGTTTATTTCTGTCGGTAAAAGGGCTTCCCAATTTTTATCCAAAACAAGAAGAGATCTTCTTGCTGACTTTACAGTTCCAGATAAGCCAACATTTGCAGATGTCAGAAAAATTGTTGAATTTCTGCTTCGTAACTACGATGAAGGAAATATTGACACCATTGAAGTTGTCTACACCAACTTCATCAACACTCTAAGACAAGAACCTGAATCTATTCGTTTGTTTCCTTTAAATGATTTATCGTCCATGGTTGAAAAACTGCATAGTCGTTTTCAATCAGAATCTCAGACAAATCAAAAAGATAATCGTGAAATTCTTATAGAAAATAAGGATGTAGTCCTTTCCGAACTAGCCTCCCTCTATCTAAAGCAAGAAATCTTTCAACTTGTTCTTGAAGCCCAAGCTTCTGAACACAGTGCTCGTATGGTAGCAATGAAAAGTGCAACAGACAATGCAGGCAACCTAATCGATGACCTAACCCTTCAATACAACAGAGCAAGGCAAGCTGCAATTACGCAGGAAATTCTAGAAATTTCGGCTGCCTCATTCTCCAACTAAATCTATATATTTTTTAAAAATGGATATCGAAAAAAATAATCTCGGTAAAATTGTTCAAGTCATTGGTGCAGTTGTTGACGCCGAATTTCCCGAAGGGTCAACACCCAAAATCTATGATGCCTTGGAGGTTACATATACCTTACCTGGTGATGAAAACTCAAAAAGACTAGTGCTTGAAACTCAACAACACCTAGGTAATAACAGGGTTCGTTCAGTCGCAATGTCCTCTACTGAAGGATTGATTAAGGGCACAGATGTTGTAAATACAGGTGCACCAATCTCTGTTCCGGTTGGCGAAAAAGTACTCGGCAGAATTTTTAATGTAATCGGAGATACAGTTGACAATAAGGGCGATTGTGGAAACNACGAAACCCGACCAATACATAGACCCGCACCTGACCTGATGGACCAAGATACCGAGGCAAATATCCTCGAAACAGGAATAAAAGTTATCGATCTTATTTGTCCTTTCATCAAGGGAGGAAAAGTTGGNGCTTTTGGAGGTGCTGGTGTCGGTAAAACAGTTGTGATCATGGAACTGATCAACAACATTGCTAAAGCACATGGCGGATATTCTGTTTTTGCTGGGGTAGGGGAGAGATCAAGAGAAGGTAATGACCTCTACCAAGAAATGTCTGAAGCAGGTGTTATTAATCAAGATGATATATCGAAATCTAAAGTTGCCCTTGTATATGGTCAAATGAATGAACCTCCTGGGGCACGTATGCGTGTTGCTCTATCTGGTCTTTCAATGGCCGAATACTTTAGAGACGAAATGGGACAAGATGTTCTTTTGTTTGTAGATAATATTTTCCGTTTTTCCCAAGCTGGTTCAGAAGTATCTGCTTTGCTTGGTCGCTCTCCATCCGCTGTTGGATATCAACCAACTTTATCGGAGGAAATGGGTATACTGCAGGAAAGAATTACATCTACCAAGAAAGGTTCTATAACCTCTTTCCAAGCTGTTTATGTGCCAGCTGACGATCTTACAGATCCTGCTCCAGCTAACACATTCGCACACCTTGATTCAACTATTGTTTTAGAAAGGTCCATTGCCGAATTGGGTATTTACCCAGCTGTTGATCCACTCGCATCAGTTTCAAATGCATTAGCTCCTGATATTGTTGGTGAAGAACACTTTAAAGTAGCAAGAGGAGTTCAGGAAGTACTACAATCATATAAAGACCTACAAGATATCATTGCAATTTTAGGACTAGATGAGCTTTCACCTGAACAAAAACAAACCGTTTTTAGAGCTAGAAAAATCCAAAAGTTNTTATCTCAACCTTTTCATGTTGCTGAAGTTTTTACTGGCGTTGCTGGTCAATATGTTTCGGTTAAAGATACAATTAAAGGATTTAAAATGATTTTGGATGGCGAACTTGATGAAGTTCCCGAAAATGACTTTTACATGAAGGGTGGCATTGATGGTGTTATCAATCAAAAAGAAGCTTAAACCTTAAAATATGCCGCTTTATCTTGAAATAGTTACTCCCGATTCAATTACGTTCTCTAAAGAAGTAGAATCGGTTGTCATTCCAACCGCTAACGGAAGGATTGATATATTACCCAAGCACATTCCAATTATCGACAAAGTTNTTCCTGGTTATTTGAAAATTGAGCATGAAGGGGAGTTTGATTACATATCCATTAGTACTGGCTTTATGGAAGTCTACGGTAATAAAGTATCTATTTTAACAGACGGTGCAGCAAAGGTTTCTGAAGAAGATGAGCAAGCAATAGAGGAAGCCATACAAAAAGCTGAAAAAGCCCTACAGCAAGCCAAGGACAGTAATATAGAACAAGCTCAGCTTGAACAACTGGAAGCTGCTGCTCGTTTTGAAATGTCTAAAAAAATAGCACGTAGTAAAACTAGATAATCAATTTTGCCAAGGTTGGTTAATTAACTAATTCAATAAGGCTACACCTAAAGCATAAAATAATATGGTGGGCCCTGTCGGGCTCGAACCGACGACCTGGCGATTATGAGTCGCATGCTCTAACCAACTGAGCTAAGGGCCCTAAACTTTTCATGATACATTGAGGATGATCATATTCAAGCAAGATATGATTGTATTTGAGTAAAATAATCTGTCTAAAAATTGAATCTTTTCNTCAATCCTAATTATTTGGATAATTGTTAAATTTTAGACAAATTTTATTATTTTTGATCTATGGCATGTTTCATTCTAATACAATACTTATATGAAAGTAGTAAATATTGAAGAAAAACAAAACTCACTAGGCATAAATCAAGGTTACTCCATAAACTCACCTGAATACGATGAATTAGTAAATTATGCCAATCTAAAACTTGCAACACTTGGTCTACCAACGGTTGGAGATCAATCTAATAATCCCAGTTTGAAATTAGGAGCCTCTTTAGTTAAGGAATATCGTGAAAAAGTTCGTTTACTTAGAGGCTATTTATGTCCTGCAGATCGTAGAATACAAGATTTTCTGACCAAAATTCTTGGTACAGATAGACCAAGTCTTCCTACAGAATCATTCGTTTTAGATCGTCATGGCCTTGCTCGAGTAACATCTTTACCAAGAGATGACTTCAATTTTTCCTCCTCTATTATGGAGTCCAGGAGAATTGCTCAGGGGGTTCTTCATAATCCCGCCAGTGACCGTAGAACCACATCTGGGGTTTTTCATGTTGCAGATGTTGGTCTACCAGCCGCTGATGATAAAAAAGTTGTACCACTAAATGCAGCTAAAGAGTTGTTACGCATAGCTTTAAATCCACCACAAAAAGATATGGTTTTTCCTTTTTCATCAAATCAACAAACTCCAGCCAAGTGCTGGGTTTCGTTAATGCTTCGTCCCGTTGTTTGCCCTGAAGTCGAAGGATATATAAGGGAAAAGTCGATGGAAGTTAGATTCTTTGCACCTGGAGGATGCGTAGCAAATCTTGATTTTGTGGAAAGTATTTTCGGGAATGGAGGTGATCCTTTTTTGACCGAAAATGATGCTGGTTTAGACATTGAACATTGGACTGGTCATACAGGATGTGTGATAGTTGCCCCTCATCTAGCGGGTACACCCAAGCAAATCCTTAATTTACCTTCAAAGGCAAATGCAACTGAAAGAGAGATTCGCGATGGTATGTATTTCGAAGATCCGGATGAACTTTATAATGAGGGAGGTGCCTTCAAACTTACTTTTCGAGATTCTTCCGGAATTGTCGTTACCGTTATTGCAGATAATTATTTTGGTTACTGTAAAAAAGAAGTAAAGACACAGGTCAGTTTTTCTGCCAATCTTTCTGGTTTATCTGAAGAAGAACATGCTGGAGGTGCAGTAGTTTTTCCTAGTTACGATTTGGGAGAAGAATTTGATCCACAAGCCATCTTACCAAAAACACCGCATACTTTTGAAGATACTTTAAAGACTCTAGGAGTATCTCATGAAAAAGTGCCAGAAGGAGTGTATTTTGATCCTGAGATTCCTTCGATTATATTTTTACCAGAAAACGCTAAATTTAGCCTCCGGGATCAGTCAATATCATGGGTCTACAAAAATGATTCCAAAACAATGTCATTGATACCAAATAATTCTTATGTGCTTCCATCCGGATACAAGGTTGAGATGAAAATAGTGGAGAATGAAGGTCCCTGGAAATTGGTTGGTACGGTAGGGGAGGGGTTTCTTTGCCACAAGCCATGTACCGTTTCAGGAGGAGGAAAATCTGAGATATCTAAGCCTTTAACCGATGCAATCGTCTGCGGTCCGGTCTTTATTGCAGACTGGAATGCAGATATGAAACTAGCAAAGGAAGTGATCGATAAAGATTACTCGGATCGATTTCGTGATTCAGAAAAAGCAAACATAAGAAACCGTTCTATCCTTAATCCTGAAAGGTCTCTTGGGTCAGTGATTAAATTACTTACTCCATCAAAATCTCTTTACACAGAACAATTTAACCAGTGGTTGGAAGCAATTCCCCAAAGAGTAAAGGACCTCGTTCTTATTATTAAACGTCGATACCGGAAAGAATGGGAAAAAGATTGGGAAAAATACTTCAGTGTTGATTCCGTAAATGGACAGCCTGCAAATGAGCTTAGGTTTAAAGGAGAAAAATTAATCACACGACTATTACGCGTTGGCTTTGATCAGAACGGATCTTGGAGACTTTTCGCCTTACGTAAAGATTTCATTCCAGCAAATAAGATATTAGCTGAAGATGATATTACCGTTTCCACGGTTGCCCCTCTTCATTTGCTGGAGGAAATTGGGCCCGGCACTTTTCAGGAATCAGCAAAATTTGTTCATAATTGTGAATACCGTTTATTCCAACGCCCAGACGATGCTATTCACCGAGGTTTTGACAAACAAACCGAAAAAGACCTTTCAAGACCAGGCAACTTTATAAGTAATTTTCAATGCCTAGAAAGCGAGGACGCAAAAGAGCAAATTTCCAAAACACTTACCTTCCAAAAATATACTGATCCTATGCGAGATCTTATTTTATCATCCGCAGAAAAAGAAGGTAAAGAAAGCCAATTTGTATCCTCCGCTAACCCTCGAATTGTAGAAGGAAAACCAACCAAAAACCCAAGATATTTGCAAACCAGACCTGATCTTTTTGATCCTAGATCTGTACATCTTGCTCTATCAGGAACCAGACTTCGAAGAAAATTAAATCACCGACATTCTGTTCTTTACCCTGTAAGATCAGTACTTCCTGGGCGTCGAAATAATCCTGCTGAAGATAACGGGAAAACACGACCCCTATGTTGTTTTGCACCAATCCATTACCTAGAATTACCTGAGCTTTTCATTGATTTTATTGTCTCTGTAACTGGCAAATCTCCATCCACTACTGGTGCAGGTTCAGAGGGTGCACTTACCAAAGCCCCGTTCAACGCAATTCTTCCAATTCACGATTTAAATGCTGCCTTAGTTTCTTACGCCTCTACTGGACAAGGTGCATTTGTCACCTCGGCCGGTTATGTTGGACCCAAATATAAAGTGGCTCACGATATAAGCCTTCTAATCCCTGAAATCTGGTGTCGTCTTCGCGATTATGAAAATGACCCTCAAGATATGATCGATAAAGGATATCTGGAAAAAGTTCCACAGATCACTTACAAAAGTGAGGCACTCCCAACAGAATATCTTGGTTATCGGATTACCCGAAGATTTGCACACCAATTCTTAGGCAGAATTTTCACAGATCCCATCTCAATTTTTCCTGAAGACATGTTAATGCCCGAGTTACAAGATGAAGATCAATATGCAGACAGCTTATTAAATTTAGTTGAAGCAGGAAAAATAGTTGCCTCAAGATACTTTAAGGATGGCTGTATAAATCTAGCTTGCCCCCCCCTAAAAGCCCTTCTTGAAATAATGGCAAATGGCAGTTGGGAAGGGAAGGGGCTGAATGACCCTGCATTTCGAAAACTTTTTAAACCCGAATCTATTCTGAAAAGTGATTGGTACCGAAGAAGGTTAGAGACAAGAATTGATGTCACGCAAAGGTACTGGCAAGGAAGAATAAAATACTTGGAAGAATTCCTTGAAGATCATGTAAACCGAGAAGCTGCAGAACGACTAGGCATCCACAAAAGACTTGATTTTGCCAAAGATGCATTGGCTAGGCTTCAAGACCGGCAAGAAGCAGTTTCTAGAATTCATGGATCTCTTGGCACTGACCCTGGCATTTATCATTAATCAGTTTTTTTCGGAATATTATAATCGATTTGATGTTGTAGTTGAACCTTTCCTTCTAAATCTCGAATGCTTACTTTGACGATTGGTTTTGTAGCAGACCAGTCTATTTCAATATGACCAAAATTTTCTTTAAAATATTTTTCGCCAATCCGGTGTATATTTTTCTCCGTATTTGGGCGTTGCCTTTGATTCATTGCACTAGAAGTAATATCTAAAAGTGGAAGACTGTTAACTACATCCAATCTTGAAATTTCTGCTGAATGCCTGTCACCGCTTAAAACTATGCTCGCACTTTTTGTATTCTTTAAAAGGTTTAAAAGGCGGGCTTTGTCTTTGGGAAAATTGCCCCATGTTTCCCATCCATGATTTGAAGATAAAACCTGTATACTTGATGCTATAATTTTTAGCTCCGATGGGACTCTAAGTTTTTGCTCCAACCACTTCCATTGGTCGATTCCAAGAAGTTCTGCTTTATTGGAATCATTTGGTTCATAGGGTCCATTCCCTTTTTTTCTTATAACGGCACGCCTGAGTGGAGTACGAAAATATCGTGTATCAAGTAAAATAAACTGCACGCGTTTACCATTTGGTCCTAAAGTAATACTATCATAAATTCCTGGAGATTTTCTCCTCATCGAGTCTCGGGGTTCATACAAAAAATCAAGAAAGATTTGTTGAGATTCAGATTTGTATGGATATTCCAAGCCTGCATCATTTTCACCATAATCATGGTCGTCCCAAACAGCTAAAAGACGGGATGTTGAACGCAGTTTTTGAAATTCTTCAATAGAATTAAATTTTTTCCACTTTGCTCTCAGTTTTGCCATATCTCGTGTATCGCCGTAAATGTTATCTCCTAAGAGTACAAATACATCCGGCTTAACATCGACTACACTTTTCCATATCGGTTGGGGTCTAGTTTCTTTCAAACAAGACCCAAAGGCAATGGATGTGATCAACTCCTCGGAAGCACAATAATTACAAGAAAGTAGATAAATTGAAAAATAACAACACTTCTTAAGTTTTTGAAAATTGAAATGAAACATTTACTCAAAGTGTTTATCTGCAAACTTCAGATACTGTTCCCAATCGTATTCCGTCACATCATGCTTTCCAGTTCTGATATGATACCCTATTCTTCCATGAACAGGTTCGTTAACTGAAGGTTGCTCGGTTACTCCCAATCCGTAACCAAATAATTTGTAAACCGGTTCAGCACCTATTGCGGAGAGAAACTCCCCCTTGGGATCTGCCCAGAGGTCTCCTTCGGCGGAAGCAATATAAACGGGTCTCGGTGCAGCTAAGGAGATCAGCATATGTTGATCCACAGGGCATTTTTCCTCGTTAGCGTTGTATTTTTTATAATTTTCACAGAACCAGTGTGGAAAAGAGGTATTGATTCTCTTAACTGTCTCACCAAATCTCCTACGGCTTAATGCAGCTCCTCCACAACCAGAATTATTTGAGATTATCAATGCAAACCGTTCGTCGATCGCACCCGCCCATAAAGCAGTCTTTCCCAAACGAGAATGCCCCATTATTGCAATTTGTTTATGATCAAATAATGAATCCTCATGGATATAATCCATACATCGGCTTAACCCCCATGCCCAAGCTGCAATGGAGCCCCAATCTGTATCTTTTCTTTTGGTTCTTATTTCTGTTTCAAAAAGACCATGTGCCCCATTTTTAAAACCGTCATGAAAATCGGGATCGACATCCCCATAATAAAAGGTAGCAAATGCATAACCAGATTCAATTACTTGATTGATAGACCATCGGGAACTTGAAATACCCCGATCCATTTCCCTTGCTCGATTATTCTTAATTCCATTTCGATTTCTTACCCATGATTGAGTAATCTTTATTTCTGGGTCACTGCTCACCGTGTGATTACCGTGAAAATTAATCGTTAGAAAAGCGGGAACGGGAAATTTCATTCCATTGGGAGAGTAAATTAACAAATTTATGTCTAATGATCTATTAGCATTACTTACTTTGATAACAACTTGTCTTCGAGTAGCATTACCTCCAAGTGCAACTGTTTCTTTTTCGATAACTTCAAATTCAGTACGAATAAGTTTTTGAGGAGAGTTACCATAGACCTCATCTTTAAATAGTTGAAGAATCTCATTCCTTCTTTTTTCGTTCCAAAAATTTTTACTTCCTACTTTTTTCCCATCATTACAAATTAAAGGATCAGGTAAGGAATAGTTAACTACTTTTGATTCTTCATAAATGTACCCTTTTGGCTGTGCATTCACAAAGATAAGTAACGAAAATAATAATAAGATAAAATTTAATGCTTTTTTCCCAAGCAAAACATTCTCCATGATTAATTTAATGAAAGATAAGCGTTTTCTGAGCAAGACTCAAAACAAGCATCTTCTAAAATTAAGCGGCTAATTTTTCTTCACAATTTATAATTTGAATTAAAATTTTATCTCGCAAAACTCTAGCTTCATTAAGATTTTTTGTTTTAAGAGAACGACGTACCCGTTCAACAGTAACTGGAGTGGGATAGATTGTGTAATGAATCCACCACGTTCCGTTATTATTCCAAAGATGATGATTTAGATTTGATTCATCTATACGAAGAGCTGTCTCTTCAGATTGACTAGTTAATGAATTATTCATTGTGCGTATTTCCTCTTGGTTTATACGCTTCTTCGCAATTTGTGCGAGGAGAGCGCTATTTTCGGTTGTGCCTAAACCGCGCATCCCGGTAAAAAGACCCTGTACCACCGTAGAAGCTCTCGCACTCGGTTGGTAACCCAAATTGGATTGTCTATGGATGCAGCAAATGGCGTGATTTAAAAGAACAAGGCTCTATTTTGAAGAGGGCAATTCAAATATGCAACCCTTTCTTGTGTCATAATCCTCGGAGATTTTACCACGAGCTTTCTAAAACTATTTTACCGATCGCACTTCCCGATTCCCAACATTGATGAGCTTGACCAACTTCTTCGAAAGAAAATCTTTGCGTATGTATTAATGGTTTAATTTTTTGTTGTTCAACTAGGCTTGTAATTTTGTCCAAGATCCTTCCATGGTTTTCCCTACCTATATTTCGAAGAATAGGGAGAAGCATGAATACAACATGTAGGCTCAAACTTTTCGTATGAACAGGTGTCAGATCATGCTCCGAACGAGCAGATATCGAAACAACAGTTCCATGCTCTTTTGCGGCCAGGAATGATTGATCGAGACATTTTCCACCAACCGTATCAAAAACAAGATCATATCCAGTCCCACCCGTTAACTTCTCTACATATTCATGTACTTCGAGCTCGGAATATTTAATCACCTCATCCACACCCAAATCTTTGGCAAAATTAGCTTTTTGATCATTGGAAACTGTGGCGTGAGTTTCTGCTCCCATAGCTTTTGCTAATTGAAGGGCAAAATGACCAACTCCACCAGCCCCCGCGTGTACCAAAACCTTCTGACCAGCTGTTATATTTGCTCGGTCAATCAGCGCATTCCAAGAGGTAATCCCAACTAAAGGTACAGACGCAGCCTGCGGCATCGTAAGGTTTATTGGTTTTTTCGCAAGAAGCTTGGCATCTGCTAATACATATTCAGATAAAACTCCCGGCATTCCTTTAAAACCACCTATACATCCGTATACTTCATCGCCTACCTTTAAGCCCTCAACACCATTCCCAACATCGGTAACTACTCCTGCAACATCACCATGAAGGACTCCGGGCAGTTCAGGACCTATCGCTGCTAACATTCCATTTCTAATTTTACAATCGACAGGATTTAAGCTCGATGCACTGACTTTGATAACTACATGGCCAGAGCAAACTTTAGGTTCAGGGATTTCAGACAATATAAAGTTTAGTACAGTTCCATGCTCATTGAGAAGTATGGCTTTCACAAATCTTAAGAAAAGAGACGGTGAACAATTTTGCCTGCAACATCGGTTAAACGAAAATCGCGACCAGAATGTCGATAGGTAAGTTGTTCATGATCTAGACCCAAGGCATACAGTATGGTTGCATGCAAGTCATGCATATGTACTCGATCATCAACGGCTGTTCCTCCAATTTCATCAGTTGAACCATAAGAAATACCCGGTTTAACCCCTCCTCCAGCGAGAAAGACAGTAAAACCTCTTGGATTATGATCCCGCCCGTCCTTATTCTGTGAAAAGGGCGTCCGTCCAAATTCTCCACCCCACCAAACCAGTGTATCTTCAAGCAAGCCCCTAGCTTTCAGGTCCTGAAGCAAACCAGCAACCGGTTTATCCGTTGCCCTAGCATGGTCAGCATGCTTGGGCATATTTCCATGCTGGTCCCATCTCGGATTGGCTGACTCATCCGAATAGTTTACACTGACAAACCTAACTCCACGTTCAACCATTCTTCTGGCAAGTAAACATTGTTTACCAAAATCATCGGTATGTTTTTCGTCTATTCCGTAAATGGATTTGGTGGCAGCAGTCTCTTTGGACAGATCAGTCAGTTCAGGAGCTTCCATTTGCATTCTCCATGCCAACTCATAATTAGAAATCGTAGCCTCAAGATTGTCATCCAAAGAAGATCCTGCCTGAACCCGATTTAGGCTTTGCAGCAAACCAAACCGATTTTCTCTCTGAGCATCGCTCAACATCGCATTATCAATGTTTTTTATTTTGGCTCCGCTTACATTTCCTGAACGGCCAATTGCCGTACCCTGATGAATGGATGGTAAAAAAGCATTGCTATAATTTCGTGGACCACCCTTGCTTGCAGATGGAGAAATGGTAACAAAAGCAGGGAGGTTTTGATTCTCCGTTCCAAGCCCGTAAGAAATCCAACTGCCCATCGAGGGACGTACCAAGTTGGTGGCTCCGGTATGCATAAATAATGTCGATGGACCATGGGCGACTCCCTCTGTGTGCATAGAATGAATAAATGCAAGGTCATCGACATGCTTGGCAATATTTGGAAATAAAGAAGATACATATTGTCCGCATTCACCATATCTCTTGAACTTCCATAAAGGTTTCATCAAAGTCCGCTTGCTTGCTTTGCCAAAGGTATTTGTACGAACTCCAACAAAATCAATTTGCTTTCCATCTTTCGCAAACAATTCCGGTTTGTAATCAAAAGTATCCACATGGCTGGGACCTCCTGCCATAAAGATAAAAATTACTCGTTTGGCACGCTGAGGAAAAAGAGAGGTTTTAGGAACAAGAGAATTGATTGAAGCGGCTTCCCCATAATGCATACCAGTTAATGCAAGCCCACCAAACCCACAGGTTGCGGTTTTAAGCATCTCTCTGCGGGTAAATTTTGGGAGAAATTTATTCATTAGTTTAGATATCTAAAATCTAAACACGCAAACAGAGAGTGTACAAGCCCTTCCAAGTTTACTTTTTGAGATTTTTTTTCGAGAAAAAGAATGGATGCTTTCATTTCTTCTTCATTGGGAAGACGACCCAAACACTTTAAAAATGCCAATCTGATTTTACTATTTGGATCATGGACCTTTTGTTTTTCGATTATCTCTGATACCAAGCGCGCCTGCTTCATTACGAACTCATTGTTCATCATGAACAATGCCTGAGTTGGCACCGAGCTGGTGTTTCGCTTGCCAGAAACTAGGCCCGGGTTTGGGTAATCAAATACTTCGAAAAGCTCTGAGAGTTTATTACGGTTTAGTTTTTGAAAGCTGAATCTTTTCTTTTCTAGGGCAGGATGATTAGCTGAAATTTGTCCTCCCGCAAGAAGCATAGCATCTCCAATCGCTTCAGCTTCCAACCGTTTACGGTTCTGCCGGCAAAATAGATTATTTTCGGGGTCTAGCTTGGCTGCAATGTCAAATGCATGCGTAGACATCTGATAAGTATTGGATAGAACGATTTTCCGAATGAGGGATTTGGTCGACCAATTGTTCTCAATTAAATAACAGGCAAGATAATCAAGTAGAGCAGGATGGGTGGGGCGGCTCCCCATTTCCCCAAAATTATCTGTACTGCTAACTATTCCTCTGCCAAAAAGATGATGCCAAACTCGATTTGCATAAACTCTTGCCGGTAATGGATTGTCGGTAGAAGCAATCCATTCAGCTAATTGGAGACGGCCGCTTTCTCCTTTCGGTATCTTTGCAACCGATGAAGTTCCTCTGGGCATTGCTACTTGTAAGAATCCTCTTTGTACCACAGGTCCTAAGTTGCGAATTTCGCCTCTTAGATGAATATGCCAGTTACCCGCCTTCTCTTGCTCGAGAACTGACATTACCTTGGCAACCTTGGTTGGTTGACTCTTCTTGTGAACTTCGATTTTCCTCTTTATCTTCTCAACATTTTTTTTGGCCTCTTCTAATTTTTTTTGGACAACTAAATCATGTTTAGTTTCTTTCGCTTTGCCTGAAAAATTTGAGGCAATATCTTTTTCTTCAATTGCAACCAACCTAACGGCATCGGCAATTACATGCCCTTCAGTTCCTTCAGTAGTGATCTGAACAACATTCCGTTCGCCACCCTCAAATCTAAACAAACCTACTGAAGTAAAAGTATCAAGTATACTGGGAGGCTTTGTTTGATCTATATAAATTTTCTGTTCACCATCGGCATGCATAACGGTGATGGGAGTTTTCTTCGAACGATTTGGATTATCCGTATATGATACCTGAACATCATACTCTCCACCTTTTTTAATTTTAGCTTTATAGGTAATGGATTTATTACCCTTGCCGGTATTGTCGTCATGATGATATCCACTCCCAACATAACCAGGTGTGTGACTGGAAGAAAGCCACTTGCCCTTTTTAATTGTTTCTAAATCGTCCACAACAATTCCTTCTACGGCAAGAGGATCTAGTGATCTTGAATTACTCTTGGATTCATAACCTCCCAATGACTTCAGTAAACCAACAGAATCTTTCAGCCTTTTTTCAAGGGAGGCTAAAGTTTGTTGGTACTGTTTCCGTTCTTCACCAAATTGGTCTTTTAACTCTCTTTCGTGAAATCCGGCTACATTTCCAGGAACAAGACTATTGGTACTGCGAAAAATTCCTGCTATTGAATAATAGTCCTGTATAGGGATCGGATCAAATGGATGGTCATGGCAACGGGCACAGTCCATTGTTAGCCCCATAAAGGCTTTTCCAACTGCAGTGAGTTGCTCATCCACCACTTCCATTCGTAAAAGTTCTTTATCCTGAAGTTCGTAATTATGAGGTCCTAGAGCAAGAAAACCGGTACCTGTAAGTTTCTCATTGTATTCCTCATCTGAAGAAGATGACATCAAGTCACCCGCAATTTGTTCCATGATGAACTGATCGAAAGGCTTGTCTTTATTATAGCTATTGATCACATAATCTCTGTACCTGTGAGCATTTGGAAAAGGATTATTTCTTCCTCCTCCTGTCGTATCTGCATAACGTGCCACATCCAGCCAGTGCCGACCCCATCTCTCTCCAAACCGCGGGGACTCCAGCAGACTATCCACTAGAACTTCGATGGATTCCTTTGATAAACTCTCTTGAAAATCTTCAATATCTTGCGGACTAGGGGGCAGACCCGTGAGATCAAAAAAGAGTCTACGGAGCAAAATCAAAGGGGCAGCCTTGGTCGCAGGTTGTACCTTTTTGTTCTCTAACCCTCTCAAAATAAAGCTATCAATTTCATCTTTGATCCATTCACGTTTTTGGACATCAGGCAATGGTGGCGGCTTAATTGGTTTGAATGCCCAGAATTTTCTCCCCAATTCTAGGCTCTTTGCTTTCAACCCTCCTACTGCGAAGACTTCCTCAAGAGGTGAGTCTCTTGGATCATGTGCACCCATAGATATCCACTTCTCAAAATTAGCCAAAACGCTTTCAGATAATTTACCTGACGGAGGCATCTGCAAGTCATGATTATCATACCTTAATGCATTCATGAGAATACTTTTAGCTGGTTCTCCCGGTATAATAACGGACCCATTCTTTCCGCCCCTTTCCCATCCAGCCTTGCGATCAAGAAGAAGCCCTGCCTTCAATTCTTTTGATTTAGCCGAGTGACACTCATAGCAATTCTCCGACAAAACAGGACGAATCTTTTTCTCAAAAAAATTAGTATTCTGATTAGCAGCTAAGATTAGTTGAGCGAAAAGAAAAACAAAAAAAATAACACTTCTGCAAAACAGTTTTTTTCGAAATGTTTTTTTAATGAACATAAATTGGCGGGCTGATTTAAAATATATTACAAAATTATTAAATATTCCTAAAAAGTAAAAATTTTAAAAAAATATTCTTTAGATTTGATTTTTTAGGCTCATCTGTGAAAACATCGCAAAATGAGTCAAATTAATCTAAATCGCCGCCAATTCCTGAGTCACTCCGCCAAAGCAGCAACCGCTGGAATTCTTGCCACTTCCACTTTTCCATTTATCGCATCAGCTGATGAGAATTCTCCAAATGAACGACTCCAATTTGCCGCTATTGGGGTAGGGGGTCGTGGAGCAGGTATTGCCAATAGTGCCCGTAGACTTTCCAATCTAGTTGCAGTTTGCGACTTGGACACCCAGCGAATTGATCGGGTAAATAAGTCCTTGGCTCAAGGAAAAGCAAAAGGATATCAGGATTATCGAAAGATTTTAGATCGCAAAGACATTGATTTTGTGACCATTGGAACGACTGATCACTGGCATACTCGGATTGCAATTCAAGCCATGCAGGCAGGAAAGGATGTTTACTGTGAAAAACCACTCACTCTGACCATTGAAGAAGGTAAACAGATTTGTAAGGTCACCAAGGAAACTGGACGAGTCTTTCAAGTTGGTACCCAACAACGCAGCGAAATGGGGCAAAAATTTCTTACCGCGATTGGCATTATTCGTGAGGGAAGAATCGGAAAAATCAAAAAAGTTACCTGCAATATTGGGAGTGCACCCAAAGGTGGACCTTTCAAAAAATCAGATCCGCCTTCCAATATTGATTGGAATATGTGGCTCGGACAGGCCCCTATGGTCGACTACATTAAAGAACGCTGCCACTACCAATTCCGTTGGTGGTATGAATACTCCGGTGGAAAAATGACCGACTGGGGTGCTCACCATGTAGACATTGCTCAGTGGGCCATGCAACAGAACGGAGTGGGGCAGGGGGTTCTTTCACTGGAGCCCATTGTTGGAGAACACCCCATTCCTTTGAAGAACGGTATGCCCACCAAAGACAACTATTACAATACATCTCATAACTTTCATATTAAGTGCATGTTCCCGAAAAAGATGGAAATGAATATCGTAAGCCAGTCAAAGGAAGGAAATGGTATTCTCTTTGAAGGGAGCAAGGGCAATTTATTCGTGTCCCGTGGTAAACTTACCGGACCGGCAGTTGACGAACTCAAGGAAAAACCACTTTCAACCCAAACCGTATTAGATGTCTACAAAGGGAAGAAGACTTCCAATCATATGGAAAACTTCTTTGAGTGTATGAAAGACCGCTCAGATCCTATCTCTGATGTCTATACTCACCATAATGCCATGACTACTTGCCATTTGGCCAATATATCGATTCGACTTGGCAGAAAGCTAAAGTGGAACCCGAAAAAAGAACAAATTATTGGTGATGATGAGGCAAACCAATGGCAAGCTCGGGAGCAAAGAAAAGGTTTTGAAACGAATACCTAGATTTATTTTAATTTATCCCTCAATTTAATTTCCATTTTCTTTTCAGAAGAAATAGTAGGGAAGCCAGTGCCATTAAAATCAACTCCATGTCTAATCCCTAAAATCGTCTGCCAGATTTCTTTGGTTCTCCACTTGGGGTCTTTCAGTTGAGCATCCCAAATTGCCAGTCCAACGGATTTGTCTTTTGCAAACCAATTGAGATGCTCCTGAACTGATTTCTTCTCCCAATGAGCAGAATGACTGGGTACTCCAATCAGGAGTTTAGATGAAAAATTTCCTGAAGCTGCCCTAAGAAAATCATAAGATCTCCAACCTGCTGACTTTGATCCGGTTTCTAAATAACCCATTACATGAAGGGCATCAATATACGGAAGCATCATCTTCCACCATCCTTG
>NZKY01000053.1 GCA_002694035.1 Opitutia bacterium | reverse complement strand
TGGTGATGTTTTTAATCCATGGGTTTTCCGAACTATATCACATTCTGAAAGCAACAAATTATAAGTTATGGAAGATATCTTAAACATTAACTTGGATGAATAATGCACAAAATGAACATGATAAAACTAGGGAGCAATATCATTGCCTTTGATTGATCTACGAATTGTTCCTGTTGGGGTCATAATAACGGGATCTTTAAAGATAGATTGTGGACTAATATTTTGTATTACTTCGCGAACAGGTGAACCACCTCTTGATACGATGCTCGCACTTACGAAAATTAATAAATTTCTTTTTGAATAACTCTCAGCTGAAGATTGGAATAATCTACCCAATAGTGGGATATTTCCTAAAATTGGTACTTTATCATTTACGGTTTTAACTTCCTCTCTGGTTAACCCACCAATTATTACGGTTGCTCCATCAAATATTGTTACAGAAGTATTTACCTTACGAACAGAGAATATAGGCATTAAAATTCCGGATGGTTGAATGATCATTGGAGGGGCACCAACGGCAGATGTGCCAATCATTGCGGAGGTGCCTCCATACTCTATAAAACCATCAAATTCCGTTACTTTAGGGCTCAGCTCTAATGCAATAGAATTGTATTTTTCAATTCGCGGAGTTACATCCATCACAACTCCGACCTCTCGAAAGCCAGGTTGTTCGTCATCTGGGGCAACCGTATCAAATTGAGGAACTGCACTTTGAATTTGAATAGCTTGTGCTAGAGCGGCTGCACCTTGGTTATTATTACCACCGCCACCCCCTCCTCCAGGTATTGGGGCTGGTTCGTAATTAGTGGGATATATAAATTCTTGTGCAATAGTAATTTGAGCAGGCTGACCGTCCATGACTGTAATTCTAGGTGCACTTAATAAATCTGTTCCTTGTTTTCTTTGTAAAGCACTTATGAGTAATTGTGCTTGACTACCCCCAAGAATCATTGACCCACCACCGGCTGCTAGCGAGAGGTTTAAATTTTGTGCATTTAAAAAAGGTTTTGCACCAGTTCCAATGCCGATTTTTCCGGGCAAATTAGGTAATTGATTCGGCAGTCTCATGCTTCCCTCATCATTGTCAGGTATACTAATAATCGTATCTCTTGAAGTCCCTGTGGGTGAGTGAGCCTCAGAAAGAGTTCTCGTTGACCCAGATAGTTGGCGAGGAAATGATAACTGTGGCTGACCTAAAGAATTAAGAAGTGGCTGACCAGTCTTTTGATCGACAATGTAATCAGGTTTCCCAAAATTATATAACCAATCAAAACTTACTTCATCAAGTGCACCCTCTTGGACTTCTAGAAACTTGGTCTCAATTTCAACCTGCCTGCTTGAGTCAGCATCTAATCTTTCTAAAATTCTTTCAATCAGGTCCAAAAATCTTCTTTCATGAGTCACAATCATTTGGAAGCCATCGAATACAAATTTATGCCCTTTAGTATCATCAAAAGGAATTCCCGCACCTTCCAAAAATGCTTTAATTTTTGCTCCTGTATCATCTGCACCACCACCGGCACCAGGTCCTGGAGCGGGAGCAAAGGGATCAGCTCCAGCTCCACCCATACCGGCACCTGCTCCGCCTGTCATTCTCTGAATCGTACCCTGAGTGACTTCATAAAATTCGGTTTCTAATGATCTACCGGTAAAAGTTCCCCCAGATTTAGAAATTACAATAGCATCAGAGCGAACATCATAAGTCCAGCTGACCATTTCGGCGATGAATTGAATCATCTGCCCAAGTGGCATTGGATTAAGAGTAATCGTAACATTTGGAAAAGGTTCGTCCCCGTTCGCCAAAGGAATTATATTAACACCCTTTTTTGCTGGATCTACTTCTGTTAGGTCAAACTGTTTGGCAAGTCTTTGTAATTCCTGCATAACTTCAGGCAAAGGAGATTCAAAAAATTGAACTCCTGGAATTTGAATAATTTTCAATTTATTTTCAATCTCGCTGGGACCTTCTTTCACTTTTTCTACTTCTTCAATTTGTCGGTCAAAAACTTTGGGTCTTTCCCATTCCCGTTCGATTTCTTCAAGCATTTCTTGCCTTGTTTTCAAATAGCCCAAATAGCTTTCCTCGGCTCGCATTCCTGCGATTCGTTTAAGCATTTCTTTCGCCTCATAGTTTTCCGAAAATCTAGTTTCTATGGTTCGATATGTTTCTGTGGCACCGGTTAAATCACCGTTAATAAATTGAACTTTTGCTCTCATTAACAGTTCCTGCAAAGCAGATTGCTCTTCTTTCCAGTCAGGAGTGAATTCTGTAATATCACGCCTGTAAGGATTTGCCTTATCAGAGGCAATTCGATCTTCCATCCGGGTAGCTTTGTTCAATTCATCATCAATAGCTTTTTCACCTTCAGTTGCTTTGAGCCCAGGCCGACCATAGGAAAGTGGGTCTCCCTGTATATCACGATCTTGGTAAAAGCCCGTTCTGAATGCATCTAAGTACTGGTTGGCAAGATCCCAATCTTTTTCCGCCCTCGCATCCTCTGCCTTTTCTAAATTAATACGATTTTTTAAAAGTGCTGCATCAAGAATAATTGGCCATGTTTTTGTGTTGGGCTCAAGAAAAGCTTTAATCTTATAAAGCGTATCATCTGCTTCTTCATATTCTTTTTTTCTGATTAAACCTTTAGCTTTAGCTAACATTTCTTCAGCGAGAACGGCCTGTTCATCCACTTTTTCTTTTGCCTTTTGCATTTCTGCTTCGAAATCAACTTGTTCCTCAATACCAAGGGACTCGGTCTCTGCTTTTCTTCTGGACTCTTCCACTTCCTGATACTGAACGACTAAATCCTGCACCTCCCCTACTTTGCCCTTAAGCATTGCTTCACCCATTCGATACCAAGTGATTTGCTGTTTAGTTTTATAAATATCACTTACCAATGCGATGGTAGAAACATTAGATGGCAGGATCCCGAGTGCTTCATCTAATTGATCCAAGGCCAAATCGTACTGTCCATCCGAACCATCTTTTCTGGCTTTTTCAAGCAATCTCTCTGCCCTTCTCATTGAAGTTCCAAGTTTTACCTTCTCTGCTTCCATCAAGCGTTCGAAATCAGGCTTAGCGTCGTCTTCCGGTAATCCAGCCTTCGCACGAATCTCAGCAAGATCTTTTTTGGCCGTCTCTAATTCTTCGACTAGTTTTCCAACCAAACTCGCATCTGTTGAGCCATTTTCTCTAATTAAAATTTCTCTTTGAATCTTCCTGTTTTCTAAATCTTTAGATACATTTTGTTGATATCTTGATAAATATTGCCTTGCTAAGGAGAATTGTTTTGCCTGCATTGCATCCTGGGCAAGTTTGTAATAAATCCTCGTTTCCTCTTTCCTTATTTGATTAAGGTAAAAACGATTTTCTTCGCTTTCTTGGATTTTTTCTAGAGCAGCTGTTGCCATTTTCTGAGCCTCAGAAGTTTTACCAGCATTGGACAAATCCCGAATTTCTTTTAATACCCGGATGAGATTTGTGTCCGGACCAAAACTGAAAAGTTCTTCTATTCCATCCACTTTCTTAGGCTCAGGTGGTTTCTCCTGGCTAGGAAGATTTTCCAACGCACCCTGAGTATCGGTCTTACCCGACTGACCATTAAGAATGAATCCGAACAGGATCAATGTAAAATTAAAGACTTTAAAGTATGAAATCAAAGGCATGAAATATTGGGGCAATAGTAGAACTTCCAGCAAGGTTCATTCCATAGATTGCGTCGATTGGGTCAATAAATAAAAAAGAAAATTTTAATCATAAACTCAGCGTCGAAATGATCGGTTCGTCTTTTCCCGGCAATCTTTTTTCCACATCAAGAGTTTTATTTTCCTCATTTATCTTCAAAATTTTGAAATTTCGATTTCCTACGGTTATTTCTTTTCCCACTTCATCAATATTTACATTGATTTCTTGAGGGATTTCACCAGCTAAATTGACTTGTAAAGAAATTTGGAAGTCACCCGAAAACACCTTATCCATTCGGCTATTAATTTCGAATGGTTTTCCACCTTTGATAAAATCTTTTACAAGAGCTCGCCCAACTGGCTTAACACCTCCTGTACGTGGGTCTTTAACCTGCTGCACAGTGAAATATTCAACCATGAAAACTTTCTTTTCGTCTTCCATAGTAGTTTGAACTAATGATGGTAAACCAGGGCGATAATTTTCATTATTTTTGTAAGGAATTTTTAATTCGATACGATTTTTTACCAACTGATTCACATTATCGGATAATTTTGTTTCGCTATCTTCAAAATATGGAACTTGACCAATCCAACTAACTAACTTTAGGCGATATTCTTTTTTTTCAAACCGAATTAGACTTAAACCAAATTCTTCTTCTTTCAAAACTTTTGGGGCTTCTGGCAGAGACGTTGTCAATTTTCCATCAACTAAATAAATAAGGGGCGGAGTGAATAAATCGTAAATTGTCTCGTTTTTCTCAGATACATTATTTGTCCATCTTGTTTTTTCTGTTTGATTAATATCTAAGAATAAATGTGACATGGTTTGATAAACCGATACTGAGTAATTTTCATCTTCTAAGATTTTTAAGTTATTATCTAAGATCAGTTTTTGGTCTCCGTGAATGTATTTTATTTCATTAGCATTAAGATTGACTACACCCCCTTCCCTGGTGTCTAGAGCAATTGGTATTCTTGACTTGTTCCAAGCATCCTCCAAAATTAAATCATTAGACCCAAGAAGTCTGCCAGACATATTTTTGCCAGATAATGTTTTAATTATTACGCTACTCTTCTTTTTGAAAATAACCTTAGTAATTTGTGCGGTGATTGAATCTTCATCCCCTGAATGGTAAAATGTAATAATATCATTGGGAAGAAGATGGGATTTCTTTGACAAAGATAAAACACGTTCACCTTCGAAGTTACCTATTATCGTGTAGGTTTCGTTAATAATTTTAGTTGAAGAAGGATTTAATTCATCTGAACCAAGAAAAGTTAACAAACTAAGGACAGTAGTAAATACAAGTGCGAAAACTAATATCAGTTTATCGTAATATTTTCTGATAAAGCTCACTTTTCTTCAAATAGATTGGATAAATTAGAATTCAATTTGGAGTTCCCTGACTCTTCTAAAAATTTACTTAATGTTTCAGAGTCGACATCTTCGTTTTCGAGTAATTTTAATAAATAAGATTCTAAATCACGATTTACTTCGTAAGGATATTCAAGAAGAAAAGTAAATGTGGACTCTACATTTTGAACTATTGGGAGTGGTTTATCATCAATTGGTGCGGAATCTTCGCCAAACGGGTTATTTTGTAAAGGGGTAAGGCTTGTAACATTTTTGGATTCAATTTCTCGTTCAACTTTCAAATCACGTAACAAAAACGGAGGCCTTAATTGATTGATGAAACTTCGTGCGTGAGAGGTGTGGCATTTAAACTCAATAAGGAATGCAAAAGATTTTATTCCATCTTTAAAACGAACTAATTTTCTTTCCAAATTAGAAATATTTAGACTATCCCCCGCAATATGCTTAGCATCTTCATTACCAACTGATTCACGTAAAATTCGTGTTAATTGAATACCGTAATTTTCATCGGAGGAATCAGCAATATATTCGACTAAATTGGAAATAATCTTACTTTGAATCCCAATATCTTTTGCTTCTTCAANAGTAAAGCTTGGCCAAAATCCGTCGTAAGATGAAAATCCAAACCCATATTTCNNATTGTTATCTTCTTGCGGGTTTNCAAATCNAAAAGTTTGGGTANTGTTTTGTTTCGCGAAAACCACATTATTACGTCTACAAAGATCACGAAGATTGGTGTACATTCGTGTTAAATCAGCATTTATGGATTCTGGNGTTTTCTTTTTCCAATTAATGGAAATATTTTCAGTTGGGTTTAAGATATTTTTCCAAAACCGTTGTTGTTCTTTTTCGATTTGACTCAGGTTTTGTAGATCTTGAGTTGACAAAGAGAAATCCTTATCGAGACCATTAAAAAAGTTTAGCTCTTCCAAGATGGATGACTTCAATCCGTTTTCTTTGGAAATTGAATTTTTAAGTTGTTCTAAATTATCTCCAGCCGAACAAGATAAAAACTGCAAAACACCAAATACAATAAAGAGGAATATTGTACATGTAATAAAAACTTTATTTTGCCGTACAAATTTCATCAATAGAAATCAGTTGAGGGGGTAAACTCATACTCGAAATGAGTAAAGAATCTAGAAAACAGATCGCCCTTTCCTTCGATTGAAAAGGTTTTTTTAGAGGCTTTTTCGATGTATGGTAGTTTTTCAAGATATTGGGTCAATGCTTCTTGTTTTTTGCTGTTCAGTTCTATCAAGTGATTTCTCTTTAATGTAGATTCTGAGTCTTCAAACAGTTCATTGGATCTAACTAAATAACGACCTGAAAGAATTATCTTAAATGGGATATTTTTTACATTTTCTGATAATGAGCTTCGTGTATTAATATTCGACAAATTTTCTTGAAGACTCAGGTTGTCAAACCAAGTATCAACTATGTCTGGGTGCTCAAGAGAACTTTGCAATTGATTAAGGAAATCCTGCAGTGCCCAACAGGTTAGTGATTTTAGCCTAAAGTTTTGATTTCGTTGAAGCAAATTATTATTGAGAAGCTCCGAAAAATTAAACTTTTTTTGTAGTGTTTCTTTTTGATTTATTTGTATTCTTAAATCATTCGTTTGTTGTTTTAAAAATCCTAATTCTTTATTAAGTCTATTCTCTGCTAAATTTTTGCTTATTATACTGGGAATTGGCATTAATGATAACAATAACATTGAAAAAATTAATATCGGTGTCTTGGATTTAAAGTTTAAACTACTTAGCTTATTTGCGGGAAGTAGATTTATTGGTCTTTTGACAACCTTTCCTTCTTGGCCTAAACTAAATACTGCATGTGCTAAACCAATGTGCTCTCCGATGATAAATGGCAATAATGCTTTGATTTCTTGACTGATAGACTCATCCAAAAC
Source organism: Opitutia bacterium (assembly GCA_002694035.1). GTDB lineage: Bacteria > Verrucomicrobiota > Verrucomicrobiia > Opitutales > Seribacteraceae > Seribacter. The sequence continues at coordinate 42,805 of NZKY01000053.1, read as the reverse complement.
TACGCTTTTTAGGGGATCGAAATAATCGATATTTAAACTTTGACTCTGGCTTAAATATTCAGGGAGATTATTTAGAAGTGCTCCCCTGCCAGCCAAATAAATTCGTGCGGGTGATTTTCCTTTTTTTAATCGTTTNTAAGTAACAATTGANCGTGTGATTTCTTGGCTTGCACGCGCAAGGAATTGNTGTGCACAGTTCTCTAAAACCTGCACACTNGGATCCTCTGGNGAAAAAGCAATTTGGCCTGAAAAATAACTTTTTTTAACTTCTTCTGCTTTTTCAAANTGACTCCCAAGATTATCTGAAATGTTTTGTGTTAATGTATTTCCACCTATAGCAATGCTTCTAATTAAAAAACCAGTTGGGTTTATAAAAAGTAAATTGGTTGATTTTGCCCCGATATTAACAACAAGGGTTTCTTCTTGGTCCAAACTGATACCGGATGAAATAAATGCGTTATAGTCAAGAATCGGTGCGGGGGTTATCTGTGTAGGATTTAGACCGATTGAAACAACTTTTTCGCAAAATGATTCGGCGACCTCTGGCTTAACTGCGAACGCTAGAATTTCTTGTTCCACACCATCATCATCAATTACCTGATAATCCCAAATGAGTTCACTCAANGGAAAAGGCATCTTTTGAGACAANTCAAAAGCAACAATCTTTTTCTGCTTTTCTTCGTCTACATGCGGAACACGAATGGTTTTATTCAACAACAAACCACCAGGAAAAATAAAACGTGCATTCCCNTTAAGCTTNTCTTTGNAACATAAAGACTCCAACCCATTAATTAGNGCCTCTAGCCATAATTGATCATTTGAATAATCATAATGCAGGGTTTGCATCCCGACTTGCTTAAGGGTAATTGTTTGACCGTCTGAATGAAATACGCTCGCAGACACATGGGATATCCCACAATTTACAATGATTTCTTTTTTGATGCTCATTTAGTCCCGGTCAACANAATACTAAGAGATCTAATATCTAATGCTCGTACTTCTTTTAACTGGCCCAGCACCATCCAAATAATTTGTACTTATTATATGAGCAGGTAATAAAATACCTTCATTTTTCTGAGCGTTTGCCTGAGCTTGTTGTTTAAACTTTTGTAAAATGCGTTCTTCTCTATATTTGTCAAAATAGATTGCGTCGGAAATTTCCAATGGCACGCCATCATATATAATTTCCACTGCGTAACCTACAGGATTTATATAACTCGTTAAGAAACCATCCCTTTGGGCAATTGCTGCAGGGAATAAAAAGTGAGCATATTTCTTATTACGATCAAATTTTAGAGTAATGAACTCAACTTCTGAACTGTAATATTGGTAGAATTCAGCATCTGAAAGTTTTTGATTTCTAAGAATTTTTTTGTCGTACTCATTATTAAAACATATGAAGAGCTTAATTTTTATTTTATCTANGTATTCAAGATTAATTACTTCTTCTCTGGTGGAAGGCTTTGTCCTCTTNAATTTATCCTCTAGGGGATGGGTNACAAACTCAAAGGGAACACTTACCTTAACCCATTGATCAGATTCCTTACTAACCGTCACCTTGCCCCCTAACTTTACATACTGATCAGGTAATCCCAGCAGAACTGATGATAGGAAGATGCAATTTGTAAGAAAAATATTAGGTATTAAAATTTTCATATGGTTGAGGGTTGGGTATTAAAATTTGGTATGTTGCTATCATTCCAAATGTTGGTTATGAATCACAAGCATAAAACTCATGGATTTTAAGATATCTTGCNTAATATTTATTCGCAATTCAGAAGATAAAATACTTCTTTTGAAAAGGTTAAAGTCGCCAAACCAAGGATTTTGGAGCCCGCCCGGGGGTAAATTAAATATGAGTGAAGGTGAATCACCATATGAATGTGCCATTAGGGAGGCTAAGGAGGAGACTGGTATGGATATTGTTGATAAAGATTTATCTATCTTTGGATATGTTTCAGAAAAAGCTTATGAAAACTCATGTCATTGGTTAATGTTTTTATTTGATTGCCATAAAATTATTTCTGAAAAACCAAAAGATTTTAANGAGGGAACCTTTGCCTTTTTCTCAAGAAAAGAAATCGGCTCCTTAAACATACCTTCCACTGACAATCAACTTGTGTGGCCACTTTATGATAAAAGAAAACATTCCTTTTGGGGAATTAATGCAGATTGTTCAAATCCAGCTTCCCCCAAAATTAAGATTGAAGCTGGAGAATAATAAAGAGATAATAAANATGTATTTAAATCTATAACTTTACACGACATGGAAGGCCTACACCACGACACAATATTAGATTCTGACAAGGATGTTACAAAAACCGAGGATAGCAAACCTATGGAAGAAGATAATGCACCCAATGCTAAAAGTAATGTGTTTGAAAAAGATTTTTCACAGTCATCTGCAAACATAAGTTTATCAAAAGAAGAAAAAATTTTCCTGTTCGAACAAATGGTTAGAATACGAAGGTTTGAGGAAAGGTCTCTTAGATCTTATCAACAAGGCCACATTGGGGGCTTTTTACATCTGTACATTGGGCAAGAAGCAGTTGCTGTTGGCTCAGTCTCTATGATGGGAAAGGATGACCATGTTATTACAGCATATCGAGATCACGGTCATGCACTAGCTGTAGGAATGGATTTTGATGAGTGTATGGCCGAACTTTATGGAAAGAAGACGGGTTGCTCGAAAGGAAAAGGTGGATCAATGCACTTTTTTGCACCCGACAAAAACTACTGGGGTGGACATGGTATCGTGGGCGGTCAAACTCCTTTGGGCTTAGGGATTGCTTATGCTTTAAAATACAAGAATAAAACTGGGGCTTGCCTTTGTTTTATGGGAGATGGAGCAACAAANCAGGGCCCGTTTTACGAATCATTAAATTTGGCCTCACTNTGGAATTTGCCAGTAATTTATATCATAGAAAATAACGGATATTCCATGGGAACTGCTGAGTCCAGACACTCTGCAGGTGACCCCCTAGCACGAAGAGGAGATTCTTTCGACATTGAATGGTCAGTAAGTGATGGCCATGACATATACGAGGTTCGTCAGACTATCCAAGATGCACTAAAGTTAGCTCATGAAAAATCAAGGCCATCTGTATTAGAAATTATGACCTACAGATATCGCGGGCATTCTGTTGCTGATCCAGACCAAACATACAGAAGTAAAGAAGAAATTGAAGAATATAAACTAANCAAAGATCCAATAAATTTATTTCGGGCNAAATTAATTGATGAAAAAACAGCCTCGGAAGATCAATTAAAAGAAATTGACAACAAGGCAAAAGATGACGCAGAAGCCTCTGCTCAATTTGCAGATGCTAGCCCCAACCCTCAACCAGCAGAACTTATGGAGGATATCTATTGGGAAACGGATAACCCTGAGAAAAAACAATCTCTCGGAACTATGTTTTTTGAAACCCCATAGTTTTTCAGCACAATTAAAATACTTTTAAATGACTAAAATTACCTACAGAGAAGCGTTAAACCAAGCATTATCCGAAGAAATTGAACGGGACGAAAATGTTGTATTGATGGGAGAGGAAGTCGCTCAATTTAAAGGCTCTTACAAGGTTTCGGAAGGAATGCTAGAAAAATTTGGAAATGAGCGAATAATCGACACACCAATTAGTGAAGCCGCTTTTTCTGGGCTTGCTGTTGGAGCTGCAATGATGGGCATGAGACCCGTCGTGGAGTTTATGTTTTGGAGTTTTTGCTATGTTGCTTTCGATCAAATTTTTAACAACGCGGCAAGCGTAAGGTATATGTCTGGCGGCCTAATAAATGTACCTATTGTATTCAGAGGGCCTGCAAATGGTGGAACTAATGTTGGGGCAACACACTCACACACTCCAGAAAATTTTGCCGCAAACACACCAGGTTTAAAAGTGATTTGCCCTTCGACTCCTGCCGACGCTAAAGGAATGATGAAAGCTGCTATAAGAGACAACGATCCTGTTTGCGTTATGGAAAATACAATTCTGTACAATATGCAGGGCGAGGTTCCTGACGAAAAAGATTTTATTATTCCATTAGGAAAAGCGAATATTCTGAAAGAAGGGAGTGATTTGTCAATTATTGCACATGGAAAAGCAGTTCATTCTTCTCTGCAGGTTGCTCAATCATTAGAAGAAAGCCACAACATCTCTGTAGAGGTGCTTGATTTAAGATCAATCCGCCCTCTTGATGTAGACGCNATAATTAATACTGTTAAAAAAACAAATAGAGTATTGTTGGTCGAAGAAAATAAGCCCTTTTGTGGGGTCGATGCACAAATTGCTTTTATAATTCAAGACAAAGCTTTTGATTATTTGGATGCACCTATTAAGAGAGTTTCTGCAATTGATGCTCCACAAGCCTACAGCAAATCTTTAGAGAGCGTTCAGATTCCTGACCATGATCGTATTTTAACAAAAGCTTTAGAACTTATCTAAATTTTTACTTATGGCTACTATAATAGATATGCCCAAATTAAGTGACACGATGTCGGTTGGTACATTAGTGAAATGGCACAAAAAAGTTGGTGATTCTGTTGAAAATGGAGATGTTTTAGCAGAGGTCGAGACTGATAAAGCAACCATGGAATTAGAAAATTTTGACGATGGTACTTTACTCGAGCTTTTTGTTGGTGAAGGTGATGAGGTTCCAATCGGTAGTCCATTAGCTGTCATAGGGGAAGTTGGAGAAAAATATGATTCTCCAAATATTCCAAGTACACCCGAAAATCTTGGTTCAGAAACAGATTCTTCAACTTCTGATGTTCCTAATAATGTAACAGAAAATCCAGTACAACAAGATACATCTCAAACTTTACAAACATCAATTTCTAATAATAAGGCCGATGGACAAGAATTTGAAACCTCTGAAAAGCGTATTCTGATATCTCCTTTGGCTAAAAAAATGGCAAANGAACACGGAATTAACCCCAAAGAAATNACCGGTTCTGGTCCAAAAGGTAGAATCATAAAAAAAGATATCCTTGAGCATATACCGACTACTCAAAGTCGACCTACAAGCATTAAAAGTTTGGGCTCCGNAAACAAGTNTTCTGATCGCGAAATTCCTGTTTCCAAAATGCGCTCCATCATAGCTCAAAGGTTACTTGAATCTAAAAATACAATTCCTCATTTTTATTTGCAGAAAGAAATAAATGCATCTGCTCTCTTAACCGCTAGAAGTGCATTGAATTTGAAGTTGTCCAAAAGAGACGGTGATCAATTTAATAAGCTTACNTTAAATGATATTNTACTTAAAGCTTGTGCCGAAACCATCCCCCTAGTTCCTGAAATAAATAGTTCATGGAGTGGTGATAAAATTACTCATTATGCAGGTGTTCATTTAGCTTTTGGTGTCGCTGTAGAGGATGGTTTNGTTACTCCTGTAATAAGGAATAGCAATGAACTAACCTTAGAGGAGCTTTCTNTAGAAGCGAAATCACTCATAAATAAGGCAAGAAGCAAAAAATTGGGACCAGACCAAATGAGTGGCTCAACCTTTACGGTTACCAATTTAGGTATGTATGGAATTGATTTTTTTAGCGGAATAATAAACCCACCAAATGCCGCTATTCTTTCGGTGGGTGCCATCATCCAAAAACCTGTCGTAAATTCTTCTGGAGATATACAGGCAGGGCAAACTATGATGCTTGGATTAAGTTGTGACCATCGNTTGGTGGACGGGGCAATTGCGGCTAGTTTTTTACAATCCTTAGCGGAAACACTAGAAAATCCTGCTTCAATGTTAATTTAAAAAGTCTCTATTCTTTTGTTTGCATCTTCAACCAACCATTTTGCAATTTCGCTAACCTTTTGCCCAATCTCATCTTTTGACTGATTAAGATCTGTTGGCATTTTTTCTCCGCTGCCAAATATGTAATATTTTATCTTGGGTTCCGTACCACTTGGTCTAATCGCTACTGAAAAATTATTCGCTAATTCTAAAATTAAAAAGTTTTCCTGAGGTAATTCATCTTCATCTTCATCGATATACCCTGATTCAAGAAAATCTTTTGTTTTGATCACCTCTACACCTATTAACTCCTTAAGTGGTGACGATCTGTAAGATTGGGCTAGGTTTTTTATAATTTGATTTCCTTCTGCACCTTCAAAATAAAGATTTTCTGTTCTTTCTTCATGATACCCATATTTTTTGTACAAATTATCAAGATAACTCATGGGGTCAGTTTGAATAGATTTTAAAAATGCAAATAATTCTGCAATTGCAAGTGCAGATGCATTTCCATCTTTGTCTCTGACAATATCAAGGGGTAAATAACCATAACTTTCTTCAGCTGAAAGAATGACATAAGTTGAATATCTTGTTAAAATATCGATTCTCGCAAATAATTCTGTATCATCATAATCAATAGAAAGTCCTTCCTTTTCTTTTATTTCAACAGTTGCTTGATTTTCATACTTTGCCAATTTTTTTGCCATCCATTTAAATCCAGTCTGAGTATTTATGCATTTAATGTTGTAAGACTCAGCTATCTTTTGGATTAAGGGGGTGGTGACAAAAGTCTTAAGCAGTGCGACATTTTGGCTGCCTTCATCAGAAATAATATTTTTCCTTTTTGCTACAGTAAGCCTGTATTCAGCAAGCATTGATGCTACTTGATTTCCTGACAAGGTTTTAAATTTTCCTTCAGTTCTGACAGCTACGCCAATTCTATCACAATCTGGGTCACTACCTAAAACAAAATCTGATTTTGTTTTTTGAGCAACCGAAATGGCCAATTTTAAAGCTTCTGGATTTTCAGGGTTTGGAGAGTCTACTGTTTTAAAATTTGGGTCTTGTTTATTTTGTTCATCAACGATTGCAACCTCAACACCATGATCCCATAAAGCAGGAATAGAAGATATTGAACCTGTCCCATGTATGGGTGTGAAAACCATTTTTAACTTGTTATTTTTTAAAACTTCCGGATCAAAAACTGCGTCTTCTAAGGCTGCCCGGTAGGCTAAATCATGCTCTGTTGTTAAAACCTTGTAAGAAATAGTTTGTTCATCAAGATCTAAAAGAGGGAGCAATTCTTTAATGCCTATTTTTTCATATCTCTTTACCACTTCTTCGGCATGGGGAGATACAAGCTGAGCTCCATCAACAAAGTATGCTTTAAAACCATTATCATGGAACGGATTATGGCTGGCAGTTATTACAACTCCAGCATGTGCGTATTGATGTCGTACCGTAAAACTTAATTGAGGTGTTGATCTAGGCCCTTCAAAAATCATTGCAAATCCACCTAATTGCTCCCAGGCGTTAGCTGCTAGTTTACAAAATTTTTCAGAAAAATGCCTTACATCGTGACCAATTACTATTCTAGGTTGTGCAAAAATACCATCGTCTGCCAGCCATTTTAAGGTGTGAAGAAATAGTGCTTTTGTGGCTCTTAGAACAGTTATTTCGTTTAAGGTATTACTGCCAACAGCAGCATATTCTGGTGTTGAGTCCTTTTTTGCATTACCTTTTTCTGTCTGCGTAATTTGTTCACTAATGGTCCTCCCTCTCATACCACCAGTTCCAAAGGTAAGGTTTTTATAGAACCGATTATTTAATTCATTCCAATTTTGCTGCTCTACCAACTCGCTAATAGAAGACAGAATCCAACTTGGTATTGATTCACAATTTAAAAAATCTTGAATATTCGTTAAGCTGGTTTTGAGTAAAAAACCTTCATTAAAAGCATTTTTTAAACTTTCTGAAACTTCTTCATTATTCATATTAAAAAATTTTTATTTAGAAAACCGATACAGCCTTTCTTCTTTATCTCCATATCCTAATTCTTTTCTGGCTACTGCATCTTGAAATTCGGGATCTCGTCTTAATTTTTCTAGGAATTTTCTGTGGCTATTTGCCTCTTGTCGCAAATCATTTAATTCTTTTTCAAGAACTTCTTCTTTTGATTTCCAATGAGCAAATTCGTCATAAACATTTTTTAAGTGAAATATCAAATAAACTGCAGCTGCAGCAATTATAGTAATAACTATAAATGATAGTAACTTTTTACTGATAAAGTCCATTACACTCTAATGAAAAGATGGTGAATATATATCATGCAATCTTAGTAAGCCTACTATTTTTTTAGTTTTCTTTGAAAATACGGGCAATACAGATATTTGATTATTTTTTTGTTCCATAGTTTTGAGTGCATTTTCTAATGATAAATCTGAATCTATAGTAGTAGGGTTTTTATTCATGACTTCTTGGGCTGTCATGTTTGTAATTAGGTTTTCTTTACTCAGTGCTCTTCTTAGGTCACCGTCAGTAACAATACCAAGAAGGTTATTATTTTTAATGACCAAAGCAGCACCCAATGGGTATGTCGTCATTTCAATTACTAATTCTTTAATGGTTGTTTTGGGTTCTGTTATTGCAACTTTTTTTAATGGATGCATTACGTCGCATACCTTAAATAAAAGGTTTCTTCCCAATTGACCCGCGGGGTGTGTTTTGGCGTAGTTTACCCTTGTAAAATTGTTTCTTTTCATCAAACCTGAAGCAAGAGCGTCTCCCAGTGCACTAGCAACTGTAAAACTGGCTGTTGGTACTATTCCAAGGGGGTCTGCCTCTTTAGGTACGGAAGCATTTAAAAATACATCTACTTTTTTTACAAGTGGTCCATTAAGATTTCCCATTATTCCAATAATTTTACTTTTTTGTTTTCGAAAAATTGGAAATAAACTCATTAATTCAGGAGTGCTCGAACTATTTGATAAAAATATGACAGGATCTTTTATTTGATGAATTCCTAAGTCACCGTGAACGGCTTCCGAAGCATGCAAAAAGCAAGCTGGTGAACCTGTGCTACTAAAAGTAGCAGCCATTTTCTTTCCCAAATGACCAGATTTTCCGATGCCGCAAATAATAATTTTATTTTTTGGTGAATGCAAAATATCCAGTGCATCAACAAATTTTTGGTTTAGTTGTTTTTTTGCTAAATCAATACAAAGACTTTCCAGCTCTAAAACCTTTTCTGCATCAATAATTTCTTTGTTTTTCACTTTTAATTATAATGGAAATTATGATAAGAAATTATGATTGGAAATTATTTAGAATTAAAACATAAGCTATTTTAAAATCTTGTCATTAGAAAACTTCTTTCTTTTAAACGATAATATGTTTCAATTAACATTTTCTGAACAAAGTTTAGACGAACTTAATTCGCTTCATCAATCTGAACAATTAGAATTAATGGATAAACTTAGTTCATTAACTAATGAAATTTTATCTGGAGAAAATTCATCTATTGGTAGTTTCGTTAGAAAAGGTAAAATTTTCTACAGATTAAGAATTGCTGATCTTCGAGTATATTTTGAAAAAGTTGATATTTCTCTGCATTGCCATTTTATTTTACAAAAGAATTCCTTAAATGATTTCTTAATTAGGTGTAAGATGCCTGCTTCTGACGATGCTGTTCTTGAGAACCATAAAAGTTTTTGGGATTATTTAGAATCTTTAGCAAAAAACAAATAATCTGTGAAAAACATGTAAGATTCTCACAGTTATTTAGATTTCTAATTCATTTGTACTTCAAATTTTCTTTCTTTTAGTTTTCTTTTAACATCTTTGCTTCTCGCAAACTTCTATTTATCAGTTTTTTATAAAGTTATTATTCTTATTCTTGGAGATAATAATAAATAAATTTTTTCTTTATTTAATTCTATTTAATAATTCTTGATTGATGAATTTCTTTTTTTAATTCAACTTTAAACTCCTATGAAATTTACAATAAACAGAGATCACTTTAGTTCTGGTCTACAACTTGTAACAAGTGTTGTTGGTTCAAGAAAGACCATGCCTATACTTCAAAATGTTTTGATCGAAGCAAAGGAAGGTCTAATTCGTTTAACAACTACGAATTTAGATTTAGGGGCAAGGTGTTCAGTTAAAGCAGATGTTGTTAAAGAAGGATCTATAACCCTACCGGTCAAAGAAATTGGTAGAATCGTTCGTGAATTAGCTGAAATGGAAGTCAATGTAGAGACATCAGATTCACATAAGGCAACTATTAGCACAAGGGGGTCGGTTTTTAATTTAGTCGGAATGGAAAGCAAAGAATTTCCCCCATTACCAGAATTAGAGGAACAAAAAGAGTTTTCTTTAGAAAAATCTGAATTAATAACCATGTTAAAAAGTGTTTCTTATGCTCAATCAGTAAACGAAGAAAGGTATATGCTTAAGGGTGTGTTTTTTCAGTTTAATAAAGATAATTTATCTTTAGTTGCAACTGACGGAAGAAGACTTGCTGTTACAAATAGATCAATGTCTACAGAAGAAGCAGATGTCGGAGAATTTATATTACCTTCTTTGACGGTATCAGAAATCGAAAAACTACCAGATGTTGGAGAAACTATATCTATATCTTTTACAGACAGACAGGTAGCATTTGAGTTAAAAATTGAATCAAAAAACGAAAATGGTTTTGTTGAATCCGTTTACCTTGTTTCTAAAGTTGTCGAAGGGAAATATCCAAATTACAAACAAGTGATTCCAAAGGATGATTTTAATCAAGCCGAAATTGAACGAGAATTAATGCAAGAGTGTGTTCATCGTGCAGCATTAATTTCTGATGAAAAAGTAACCCTGCGAATAAAAAAAGAGGAAATGGAAATAACCGGACAAGGATTGATAGGAGATGCTTGTGAATCAATGCCTATAAATTATGATTCTGAAGAAACCGCTGTTTCGTTCAACCCAAGATTTATTTTAGATCCTTTGAAATCAATAGCAAAAGATAAAATATATTTTGAATTTAGAGATGATATGAGCCCAGGAGTTTTCAAAGTAAATTATGAAGAAAACTCTAAAATCTCTTTTCTTTGCGTTATTATGCCTATAAGGACAGATTAAATATTAATTAAAGTTATATGTATATTCGTTTCCTTGATAGTTTTCTAAAATTATTTTTTCAGAGTCTAAATCTTTCACATACTCAGGATTTAAGGGAATTTTTCCGCCTCCGCTAGGTGCATCTATTACAAATTGAGGAATTGCATAACCAGTAGTATGTCCACGAAGAGAGTGAATTATATTAAGTCCAACTTGGGGATTAACTCTTAAGTGCGAACTCCCCTCTATTAAGTCACATTGATACAAATAATATGGTTTCACTTTCATCATTAAAAGTCGATGTATCAAGCTCTTCATTACATTCGAATTATCATTTATTCCTTTAAGAAGAACAGATTGGTTTCCAAGAGGAATTCCAGCATCAGATAAATTTCTACAGGTATTAAATAAATCTTCAGTACATTCTTTAGGATGATTCACATGAATACTTAACCATAAATTTTTCTGTTGTTTAAAAATATTTAATAATGATTCATTAATTCTCTGTGGAAGAAAAACTGGCACTCTTGAACCAATTCGAACCAATTCGATATGATCAATTTCTCTCAAACGAGAAAGGATGTGTTCTAACTTATTATTAGAAAGAAGTAAGGGGTCTCCACCACTTAAAAGTACATCTCTAATAGACTTATTTTTTTCTATATATTGAAGTCCAATATCAATAGAAGGACTAAAACCATAATCTTGTGCATTGGATACCATTCTACTTCTTGTACAATATCTACAGTACGATGCACATCTATCAGTGACTAGAAATAGAACACGATCAGGGTAACGATGAACAATTCCCGGAACTGGCATTGAACCCTCTTCGCCAACAGGATCCTTTTTTTCATAACTAACAACATTTGATTCTAAAGCAGATGGAATAATCTGTCTTCTTACAGGACAATTAGAATCTGCAGTATTAACTAAATTAAAAAAATAAGGAGTAACTGCTACCGACAATTTATTATTAGCTATATCAAATCCAACAAGCTCATCTTCGGTAAGATCCATGAAATTAAGAAAGTCATGCTTGGATTTAAGACAATTTCGCATTTGCCATTTCCAGTCATACCATTCGTGGTCAGGTATATCATTCCAATGCCCTTTCCCTTTATACCAGTTTTCAAGTTTGTCATTTGGGAACATATAAGATTTTACATTAGTATATCTACAAGAACCATCAACACTTACTTGAAATTAGTCGCAAAAATAAGTTCTTAATGAATATAAAGTTAACGAATATTATACTAAGTTTCTTACTCGTCATAGCTTGCCTTAAAGGTGAAGAGACACAAATTTCTTTGAATAACCTGGATGCATTTTTTCTTAAAGGAGTAGATAATAGAATATACACAAAGAGTGATATTAATGGAGAGAATGGTAATTTAATAGTTTTCTTATCAAACCACTGCAAAATTTCGCAATTATTTCAAAAAACACTTATCTCCAACTACGAAAAATGGAAATATGACGGAATAAAGTTATTCTGCATATCTCCAAATTATGAACACTCTATACTTCCGGATGAATTGGCATATTCAAATCTTGGTGATTCTTTTCAAGAAATGAAATTAAGAGCAGTTGAGCAAAAATATAACTTTCCGTTTTTGTATGACGGAGAAAAACAAAATTTAACCAATCAACTTAATGTTAAAATTACACCCTGTGCATTTCTTTTCAATAAATTTGATAGGCTAATATATTTTGGAAGAATAGGTGATATAGATAAGATAGATTCTTTTCAAAATAGTGTCTTAAGCCAAAAAATAGAGGCACTGATTGATGGTAAAAATCCGAAATTTAGCAGAACAAAACTTTATGGAACTAGAGTAAAGTTTGAAAAAGATATAAAAATTGCTCAGGATGTTGCATACAGGTATTCGAGAGAAAGAATAAGAATCTCATTTGCCGATGAAAGAAGACTTAACTTTTTTATAGAACAAAACACAGACTATCCCAAACTCTTTTACTTTTGGACTATGAATGATGATAAGGAATTAAATAGAGGAAACCTAATTACAATATCAAAATATTTTAAAATATTTCGTAAAAGAGGCTTTAAAGTATTTACAGTATGTGTTGGTGAAGAAGATAAAAAGGATGAAATGGTTGAGGTACTTGAAAAAGCACAATTGTCTGCAATAAACCTCTATACCTCGGGGACTGAACTCACAAAAGCCAGTCACCTAAGACCTCCTATTGGAAATTTTACTACACCATTTACAAGATTAATATCTGGTTCAGGAAAAAAACTGTATGGTACTGTAGGTATAATTAATGCAATAATGTTGAGAAATTCAATATTAAACTCACTGAATGATGCTGATCATAAATAAAAGAAAAAAAGGTGCAAATCCTAATAAAACTAGTTTCACAAAACTTGAATATTTAAATTCGAATATTAAATAGATTAAAAAAGGCAATATTAAATGAAATATATCGTTAAGTGAATAAATATTTTGAAACTTAAAAAAAGTGAAGTTACTTTTCGTGGTTAATAATATTATTGATTTTAAAAATTGGTAAATTTCGTAAATAATAATCTCAATGCCAAGCATGTTATTAATCGGTGATAAGATCAGTCCAACCAAAACAAGCACAATAACCAGCATAGCAATGGGAACAACTAGAATGTTTATCAAGATAGAACCTGGTACGATGATATTAAAATTGTCATATATTAAGAGAAAGCTTCCACAAAATGCAGCATAACTCGTAAGCGTTGAGGTTAAAAAGTATTTTATTAAAAAATTACTTTTAATATTGTTAATATCAACCCGATTAAAAACTTTTATTAAGGTAAAAACCACTGTAAAAGATAATTGAAAACCAATTGTGAATAATTGATTTGGTTGAAAAACTAAAATTAATAAACAAGCCCAAGCTAAGCTCGATTCAGAATTACTTTTTTTAAAAATAAGCTTAGTAATTTGCCAAAGAAAAATCATAACATACGCCCTCACCGAAGAAGCTGGGTAACCGATTGTTTCTAAATAGACCAACAAAACACCAAGGCAGATACAAAGACTAATCTTCTTATTTTTGCAAAATGTGAAGACGCTCCAGTATATAGAAAAATATAAGAAACCAATATGTAAACCACTTACTGCAAATAGATGCATTGTTCCACTATGTTGAAAAAGGAGCTTTTGCTCGATTGTTAGCCTACTTCTGTCCCCCAAAAAGATTGCATTTAAAAAACTGTAAACATCATCATATTTGTCTGATAATTGATGTAGACTAGATTTTATATATGATCTTAATTTAGAGGATAGTATGTAATTAAGATTTTTGGGTTCACCAATTTCCAAAACTTTTGCTCTTGAGAGTATGAGATAACTATGAGATTTAAATTTTTTTTCTTCGATAATACCTATAGCTTTTATACTTTTACCAATAAGGCTATTATTAAAATAACTTTCAAAGAAACAAGTTATATTACTATTCATATTTTTAAATAGTATGGTATCGTAACCTATTATCTTACAATCGTAAGAGTTAGAAGTAATATTTTTTTGCCGATTTATATTGATTTCTAAAATCGTTTCTCGCGGTGCATGAATATTATCATTTTCCTTAAAATTATCATCATTAATTATATTTATTAATAATAATATGTATATTATCTGATATATAATGTACTTTATTCTTTTACTATAATAAAAAATTGAAGTATAGCTATAATAAAATATAACAATAATTTGAAAAAAAATAAATATATATTCTTTACCTAGACACTTTATGAATATCATAGAAAAAATATATGGTATAAGAATATTATAGATCGGCGATAAAGAGTTAATCATCATGTTAATTCAAAAGGCTTAAATCTTTGTTTGCCCAAATCCAAATCTGTTAATAAGTTGATTTGATGTTGTACGATCGTCCATACATGCGTCGAATGATGTTTAACGGTGAAATAAAGCCATTTTCTATTTCTTTGATTATCACCCTAGTTATCACTTTTATTTTTGTGAGCGTGTTTCGACTATTTAGCAGCGAATGGTATAACTTATGTTTCCAATTTTTTTCATTTAAGTCTTCAGATCACGGTATTTCAATTCTTTGGCGTTTGTTATCATATATTCTTCTTCATGACGGCCCTTTTCACCTAATCATGAATTTGTTAGGAATTTTTTTTATCGGTCGAGTTCTTGAAGTAGAAATTGGAAAAAAAGATTTCATATATCTCTGTTTTTTTTCTTCAGTTTGCGGTTGTTTATTTTGGTACACATTTAATTCTCCGGGACAATACCTTGTCGGTTCTTCCTCCATTGTTATGGGCTGTTTGGCATGTTATTGCCTTAGAAATCCTGATAATTTTATTACTCTACTACTGTTTTTTGTCCTTCCTTGTCGAATTAAACCCAAATGGATACTAATTGGTGTATTATCTTATGAAACTTATGGTTTTATTTTTAATGAAATTGGTGGTCTTTCTGAGATCGCACACTCTGCCCATTTGGGAGGAATGACAGCTGGGGCTTTTGTTTATTTTTATCTTCACACCGGTAGGTTTTTCCCAAAAATCACTTTAAGCCCAACTAGCGTTTACCGAGATTTTAACAAGTCAAAGCCTAACAAACCCTTTAAAAGTGAATACAAAGTCAATTTAAGAACTACCGATTTGAACGAAAAAGAGGTTGATCGTATTTTAGACAAAATAAATGATCTAGGTTTTGCGTCTTTGACACCTGATGAAAAGAAAACTTTAGAAAACGCAAAAGAATTGCTTAAATAACAAACTGCAAAATACTGTATTCTTTCTATGAATAAATTAAATTCTACCCCTTTTGTTAAAAGTATCTTATTCATACTTTTTTATTCACTGCTATCAGTCAGCAAAATCTATTCTGATAATTTGCAGCCCAATCCCCTCATGAAGCAAGAAACAAAGTGGTTAGTTCAAGCTTTACAACAAGCTCACTACAATAAAGTGCAAATTGATGAACTAGATTCCACCGCTTTTATAAAAAGTTATTTGAAAAAGCTAGATAAGCAGAAATTGTATTTCACTGAACCTGAAATTAAAAAGTTTCTTGAAATTTATCCAAAAACTTTAATTACATTTTTTAAACAAGGTAATCTTTTTCCAGGTTTTGAAATTTATAATTTATACCGCAAGAAGTCACTAGACAGAATAGATTGGGTTTTAGGGAAATTAAAAAAAGGATTTGTTTTTGACACCAACGAAACATATTTAACAGACAGAGAGGATTTACCATGGGAAAAAAACTTTAAAGATTTAGACGGTGTTTGGATAAAGTTGCTAAAATTTGAGGTCCTTTCTGAGACCATTTCTGGAACGGACTTTAATAGTTCGAATTCGTCTTATTCAAGTTTTAAAAAATTGATACCCGATAGTATAGAGAAAGTTATCAAAAGGTACGAAAGGTGGCAGAAAAGTATTTTAGAATTTGAATCGACCGATGTTCAGGAAATTTATCTAAGTACATTAACACAAATGTTTGATCCTCATACAACATTTATGAATATAAAAGAAAAGGAGAAATTTGATCAAACTATGAATAATGAACTTGTCGGAATTGGTGCGGTTCTAGAAATGATTGATGGATATTGTACGATAAAAGAACTGCTACCTGGGGGTCCGGCAGAAGCTTCTAGGGGATTGGATGCTCAGGACAAAATTATTGAAGTAGCACAAGCTGAAAAAGATTTCGTAGATGTCGTTGATATGAAACTTTCAAAGATAGTTGATCTTATAAAAGGTCCTAAAGATACTCTGGTTCGCTTAAAAGTTAAGCCTGTAAGTAATCCTGAAACCACGAAAGTAGTGCGTATTATTCGGGACAAAATTAAACTTACTTCTAACTTAGCTAAGGCAACTGTAAAAAAAGTTATTAATGAAAACGAAGAATTAAATGTTGGTATTATTGAATTAAGGTCATTTTACGGGGCTACTGGAAATGGTGCAAAGGCTACCGATGATGTAGAAGAGTTGGTTGGTAAATTAAAAAATGAAAATGTAGAGGGAATTATTCTTGATCTTAGAAGGAATGGGGGGGGTTATTTAAGTGAGGCGGTAAATCTCGCAGGACTTTTTATTTCTAGGGGTCCTGTCGTGCAGGTTAAAAGTACAGACGGTAAAATAAGGAAGAAATTTGATTTTAATCCAAAATTGGTTTGGGATAAGCCTTTGATCATACTTGTATCTCGTTATAGTGCCTCTGCTTCTGAAATTGTTGCAGGCGCTTTACAAAATCATAGAAGAGCGATTATTGTGGGAGATAAAAATACTCACGGTAAAGGAACGGTGCAGTCGTTATTACAAATGAATTTACCTTTCAATTATAATTCGAGTAACAAAAAGAAAAGTGCAGCCAAAATTACAATTCAAAAATACTATCTGCCCTCTGGTCAAAGTACTCAAATAAAGGGAGTAATTGGCGATATAAGCATGCCATCAATTAATCATTTCTTGCCAATTGGTGAATCAGACCTAGAAAATGCTTTAGCGTGTGATAGTATACCTGCTGTTAACTTTAGAAGACCGAGTAAGGAGTTTATATATGATGAAAAAACTCTAGCTTCTTTAAGAGAAAACAGTCTTAAGAGGCAAAATGAACTGGAAGAATTTCAATATCTAAAAGAAAATGTTGAAAGGTACAAATACAAAAAAAATCAAACAAACGTTTCTTTGAATTATAGTAAGCGTATTGAACAAAAGTTAAATGATAAAGAGTTTGATAAAGGCATGTCAGAGAAATTTGAAAAACTTACCGACAAAGCTTATCCGGAAAAGAATATACAATTAGATATCGTAGATGACCAAAATACAATTTCAAGAAAAGTGAGAGGTGAAAAAGCATTAGATGAACACAAAATTCAAAACTTTTCTAAACCAAAATCTTTAGACATTCGCCTCCATGAATCGTGTAGAATTATGGCTGAATGGATAAGCTTATTAAAATTAAAACCATTATCACAAAAAGATAATTCAGAGGTTCAAGGAATTTAATTCCAAGAAATTGTAAACCTATTAATATAATTAAGATCTTTTATAATTTCAGTATTTTTATAAAGTAAATTCAATTTTTGTATAACCTTTTCACTATGTGAGGATCCAATCTCTAAAGCCAATATTCCACCAGTTTTTAAATTAGTTTTAGTTGAATTAATAATATGAAAGATATCGGCAAGCCCTTTTTCTTGTGAGACTAGTGCTGGTTTCGGATCAAATTCTCTTACTTCAGGTTCAGTAGATTCCCATTCTTGAAGAGATAAGTAGGGTGGATTGGATATGATTAGATCATACTTTTCGTCTATTTTCTGATCCCACCAGTCAAAATGTTCAATCTGTACATTGCTTAAATTATTAAGCACAATGTTTTCTTGGGCGAGTTGAATTGCTTCTTTAGATTTTTCGTAACCTATTCCATTAGCTTGAGAAAATATTTTGCATAGAGATATGATTATAGCCCCACTACCCGTTCCCAAATCTAAGAATTTTCCTGAAAAACTTTCGTGAAATCTTTTTGAAACTGTCTCAACAAAAAGTTCAGTTTCGGGCCTTGGGATTAATGCCCTTTCATCAACTTTTAAGTCACATTCAAAAAATTTTACATTACCTAAAATATGCTGAAGTGGAACCCTCTGTCCCCTTGCTATGATATCTTTTCTTATTTGAGTTAATTTTTCTTTAGGTAAAATTTCATTATGATCAAGATAAAGCTGTAAACGCTCTTTTTTTAAAACTTTTGAAATGATCCATTCAGAATCGCATTTTGGATTTGGTATACCTTTTTTATTTAAGAAGTCGGTAGATTTTTCTATGATTTCTAAAATAGTAAAAAGCTGATTAATCATTATTAGATATAATTGCCTCAAGTTTAATTTTTTGATCTTCTTTTTCTAAAGCATCTAATAATTCATTTAATTCGCCGAAAAGAATTTCGTTAAGTGCATGAGTTGTGAAATTAATTCTATGGTCAGTCAATCTGCTTTGAGGAAAATTATAAGTTCTGATTCTTTCGCTTCTATCACCCGTTCCTACTTGTTCTTTGCGATTTTGAGCATATTTTTGTTTTTCTTCCTTCTGTTTTAAATCAAGGAGCCTTGCCTTTAACACCGTCATGGCTTTGTTTTTATTTTTAAGCTGTGAGCGTTCATCCGCACAATAAACATTTAAGCCGCTTGGTTTGTGTAGAATTTGAACTGCGGAGTCAGTAGTGTTAACTCCTTGTCCACCAGGGCCACTGGCTCTACAAACACTGATTTCTATATCATTGGGGTCAATGTGAATTTCCACATCTCTTGCTTCAGGTAAAACCGCAACCGTTGCAGTTGATGTATGAATTCTTCCAGATGCTTCAGTAATCGGAACCCTCTGAACTCTGTGAACCCCGCTTTCAAATTTTAATTTAGACCATGCATCTTCCCCTTTGATTAAAAATACAATCTCTTTAAAGCCGCCAGTTTCAGATATACTCTGACTTAAGCATTCCAAACTCCAGCTTTTTTGTTCAGCCAATCTTGAATACATCCTAAAAAGATCAGAGGCAAAAAGTGAGGCTTCATCTCCTCCTGTGCCTGCACGAATTTCAACTATGGTGTTTCTTCCAGCATCCGGATCATCGGGAAGCATGGAAATAAGTAGTGATTGGTGTAATTTTGGAATTTCCAACTCTAAATTCTCTATTTCTTCTTTAGCGGCATCTGCAAATTCAGAGTCATTTAATAATTCCCTGCTTTCAGAAATTTCTTTTACACAATTGTTGATTTTCTCATAAATGTCTAAAATTTCTTTTAATTTACCGTGTTCTTTTGAATATTTTTTAGATAGCTCCTGATTCTTGAAAATTTCAGGATCAGAAAGAATAGATTCTATTTCGTTGAATCGTTGTCGGAAAGGTTCAATATTTGGTAAATCGACCATGACACTATAATAACAGAAGATACATTCTTTAAAACTAGCAAATGAATTTGAGCCAACAAAATTTAAAGATACACAATCAAAACATAGTCGCCTGCATTTGGGATTTTGACAAAACATTGATACCGGGTTATATGCAGACTCCTCTTTTCAAGCACTACGGAATTAATGAAAATGTATTTTGGAAAGAGGTAAATGAATTACCTGAGCTATATGCCGGACGCGGAATGAGAGTTTCCTCTGATACAATTTACCTAAATCATTTATTGAGCTATGTTAAAAACGGGCCATTAAGGGGACTAACGAACAAAAAGTTACAAGAGTTAGGCAGTGAAATAAACTTTTACCCTGGATTACCTACTTTTTTTAATGAATTAAGTGATATTTCAAATGATCCAGAATTTGCCAAGTACGATTTCAAAGTAGAGCACTACATTATAAGTACCGGAATTTCTAAAATTATTAAAGGCAGTATCATTGCACCGTTCGTGGAAGATGTTTTTGCTTGCGAGTTTATTGAATCTCCACTCCCTCCAAATTTTATGAACCAGACTGAACTGTCCTTACCTATTGATTTGGAAATTTCTCAAGTTGGAATGACAGTAGATAATACAATAAAAACACGTTGCATATTTGAAATAAATAAAGGGTCTAACAAGAATTCCTCTATTGATGTGAATACATTCATCCCCCATGAAGATAGAAGAGTGCCTATTGAACAAATGATTTACATTGCCGACGGTCCAAGTGATGTACCTGTTTTTACTGTAGTAAAACAAATGGGTGGAAAAACTTACGCTGTATATGATCCTTCTAATGAAAAGGAATTTGAACAGTCTTGTAATTTAGTTGAGCGCTCACGGGTTCATAACAATGGTCCAGCAGATTACAGACCTTCATCATCCACATCCATTTGGATGAAACAAAAAGTTAAAGAAATTTTTCGAAAGATGATAAATAAAAGAAACGATCAATTGCGAGATAGACTTGGAGATCCACCACGACACATCCAGGATGAAGAAAGCTTGCAAGAAGATAGATTTTATAAACAAGAAACCTTTTGGAAATAGCATTTCTTTGAATTTCTAGTTTTGTCTTTCCAGAAAAGAATCAGCTACTATTATATATTCATCTTGCGATTGTGATTAACTGGAAACGAAAAAATCTTATTGGAATAGAAGAGCTTAGCAAAAACGAAATAGCTCAAATTTTAGACTTAGCCAAGATTTTTAAAGAATCTTCTGGATCGAAAACTGAACAAAAATTTCAATTATCTGGTAAACGAATTGTTAATCTATTTATGGAACCTAGTACAAGAACTCGTATTGCATTTGAGATCGCCGCTAAATCATTATTTGCTGATGTAATTTCTGTTGCCGAAAAATCTAGTAGCTTAACTAAAGGCGAAACTTTGCGGGATACCGCAATGAATATTCAGGCATTGGGGGCGGATGCAATTGTTCTCAGGCATTCTTCACCCGGGGCACCGTTGTTTTTATCTAGAATTGTAGATGTTCCTGTTGTCAACGCTGGAGATGGAGCACATGAACACCCTAGTCAGGCTTTGCTAGACCTTTATACTTTACAGGAAAAAATGGGCAGTTTAGAGGGAAAAAAAATCACAATTTTGGGTGATATACTTTTTAGTAGAGTGGCGAGATCAAATTTTTGGGCTCTTTCAAAAATGGGTGCAGAAGTTACTTTTGCAGGTCCATCCACTTTAGTACCGAAGGCCTTTGAAGCATTTGGAGCTGTAGTCAAGCACGACTTACAAGAGGCTCTTGCGGATGCGGATGCCGTAATGCTTTTGCGTATACAGCATGAAAGACAATCCTCCAGCCATTTTCCATCTTTGGCAGAATATAACGCTATTTTTGGCCTTAATGCAGATAGAAAAAAATGGTTAAAAAAAGATGCTGTGATCTTACACCCAGGACCTATTAATAGAGGGGTAGAAATCGATTCACAGCTGGCTGATTCACCCCAATCTTTAATACTAAATCAGGTGACTAATGGTATAGCAGTAAGAATGGCTATCCTTTACCTGTGCACAACTTATGGTCAAAGTTAAATGATTATAAAATGTTTAAAAGGTGGTCGTGTAGTTGATCCTGCAAATAAAATTGATGAAGAAAAGGATATTTATTTCGGCGATGGTAAAATACTCAATTTCTCTGATCAATCTGATTCAAAAGATATTGAAATAATTGATGTCAGGGAAAAAATTATATTTCCTGGACTGATTGATTTAAGGACGCATTTAAAATACATAACAAGCGAAAAAGGCGAAAATATTTCGAGCTTAACAAAGGCGGCATCAGCGGGCGGATACACCACCATAATGTTAATGCCCGATACAGATTCGAGAGCAGATAACCCTGGAGCAATTCAATATGTACAGGATAGAATTAATAACGAAGCCTTAATAAATGTCCTTGTCTGTGGGTGTTTAACCAAAGATGCAAGTGGTGAAAAGTTAGCACCTTTAGGATCATTTAGAGAAATCAATGTGAAAGCAATTTCTGATTGTCCCCAATCTATTCAAGATAATCAAATTTTTGCCAAAGGTGTTGAGTATGCCTCAATGTTTAATTTGCCTGTAATAGATCTTCCGAGAGACTTTTCATTGTCTTCTCACGGGGTTGCACATGACGGCCCGGTTGCATTGAAAATGGGACTAGGGGGTTACCCCAGAATTGCAGAAGAATTATTTGTCCAACGAGCAATTTCTGTAGCAAATAGTTTAGGTACTAGAATTCATTTAAGTTCGATTTCTTCATCTGGTTCTGTAGATATGATAAGAGAAGCCAAAAAAAGAAATGTTTCAATATCAGCAGATGTAACTCCTCACCATTTGTTTCTAACTGAAAAAAGTATTTCTGAATATAATCCAAATTTCAAAACCTCGCCCCCACTCAGAGAGGAAAAAGACAGAAAATCTTTAATTAACGGACTTTTTGATGGTACTATAGATAGCATATCATCTGCCCATCAACCCTATGAAGAGCATATTAAAAATGTAGAGTATGATCTTTCTCCACCGGGTGTTATTGGTATTCAAACTGCTCTTTCGGCTTCTTATGAGTGCCTAAAAGATGAAAAGAATTTTTCTTGGTTAAAATTAATTTCATTTTTAAGCACAAATGCAGCTAAAATCTTAAGTTTAGATATACCATCTTTTGAGAGTGGAAAAAATGCAAATATTGTAATTTTCGATCCACATAAAAAATGGAGTTTTAATAAGAGCACATCTTTAAGTAATGCTTCAAATTGCCCTTTTGATAATTTTCAATTCAATGGCAGAATTGAAAAAACTTTTATGAACGGACATCTAATTTTTGATTCTAATTGAAAAAATTTAAAAGTGTTAATACAAATTTTAATCAACTCATTTATTATAATTTATGGGCTGAGAGAATTTCAGAAAAAAACCGAGCCCAAATTTTCCGAGTTTAAGATAAAATTATATCAAAATCATTATGTCATTTTGATTTATCCAATTATACTCGGTCTCTTTTTAACAAACTTTTCGCAGGTACTTATATATCCAATAATTTTATTTATTTTTCTAAAATGTAATACTGAACGCCACACCTTCTCTTTTTCGAAAAGCCAGATAATTTTATCATTCAAGATGTTGGCTGCTTTTTGGCCGCTGGCATTTTCAATTTCATGGATATCACATTTTTTATTTAATGATTCATTGGAACAAGATATTGTAAGCAAAATCAGGGCTATTGAATTTTCACCTGAATTTTTTAATTATGTCTTCATAATTGTAGTTGTTACCCCAATAGTGGAAGAATTTTGTTTTAGAAAAATTTTATACCGCGATCTTAAAAAATATGTCGGGATTTTTGGTTCTGCATTTATTACATCACTTATTTTCGCATGGATTCATAATAACTTATATTCTTTTGCTGTTTTATTTATTTTAGGCTTTTTATTAGTGTACGCATACGAAAAGCATGGCTCCATAGTTTATCCCATATTAGTGCACGCAATGTTTAACTTTATTATGATCGTCTTTATAAAACTGTAGAAGTGGATTTAACGAAAAAATATTTCAGCAAAAGTGAAGAGGAGACTAAACAAATTGCATTTTCTTTTTCAGGATTATTAACTTCTGAAACGGTGGTATATTTGATTGGAGAAGTAGGTTCAGGAAAAACTACATTCGCAAAGTCAGTCGGAAAAAATTTTGGAATTACAGATCTAGTAAGTTCTTCCTACAGCCAAGTTTCTAGTTACAAAGGTAAGATTAATTTAATTCATTGTGATTTTTACAGAAGATCTTGTGATGCGGCTACAGAAATCGAGCCACTTCTACAAAAGCCTTGGTTGCTCATTATGGAATGGCCCAAGGAAAGATTAATTTATAATGAAAAAAAAACCTTTTTCGTGAATATTCTTAAAATTGGAAAAAACACACGAGAATTCGTAATTGAAAGAATTAACTAAAAATGATTTCTCCATTGGAGAATTCTCTTAAATAACCTTCATGAAGAAGCCATTTAAGCTCTCTTAAAATAATAGTTTTATCTAAATTTAATTCCTTAGAAATTTTGAAGAGTTCAACTTTTTTAGTTATTGGGCGCTTTTCAATGACCTTAATGATTTTGAGTGAATTTTTTGAAATGGAATTATCATCAATGCTTTTGGGTTTAGCAACTGCGACATGAAAATTTTTATTTATTGGATGTTTAAATATATGCATCCCGTTTTTTTTCAGAAAAATGATACTTTGGGTAAAAATGTCTTTTTTCCAGTGATTAGTTTTTTCCAAAGTGTATTTAATAATTTTTTGTATCGATGTACTTACTCTATTTAATTCTGATCCCTTTAATGAAATAGTGGAAGATTTTCTAATAACCGAATTCTTATTTTGTTTTTTAAGTTCTGCAATAATCGGTTCGATTGAATTGTAGGAATTAATTTTTCCGTTTAAATCTTTCAAAGTGTATTCGATAAAATAGATAGGCTGTTCAGTCCATTCTTCGACTTTTGTTTTTTCTGAGGTAGTTTCTAAATTGTTTACGAATATTTGATATTCCGCTTCAATTGCATGGGAGAAAAGATGATCTTTTACAATTTTTTCAAAATCATGATAGCTTTTGGGTGGAAGTATGTGCTTTGTTTTAGGGCATACAGAAACTGAGGAAAAATTTCCATTAGGCTTATCCCCCTGATGTAATTTCGATGAAATGAACTTATTGTTTTTATCTTTGATTATTCTATGAATAGCCAATTCTAAATTTTCATAAATTTTATCAGTTGATTGATCGATATAGAAATAACTATCAGTTTTTTGATACTCTAATTTGAAAACAAGAAAGCTTTCTTTTTTGGACAATGTATCACTTATTTCACTAATGCTAAATGAGATAAGACTTTTCTTAATTTGTTTTTTTAATTCTTCTAAAATCTCTCTTCCACAACTAATTTTCAGTGTAAAGGGAGAAGATTTTTTAGAATGATCAAATTTGTTTATGTTCTTCCTTTTTTTACTAATGATTTCCGATTTCTTGTAATTTTTATTTTCTAATTTGTGATTTTGTTTTGTCCCTGACTCGTTCAACCAATTGGGTCCAAAATCAATACTTTTTAGATCATTGAGATTTATATTGTCCCCTGTTTTATCTTTTGCCATCATATCTCCACTTTTATAAGTTTATTAGCATACATTCAAACAAGAGATTTAAATAGTTACGAAAATTTTTTGCTCAGGTGGCGGAATTGGTAGACGCGCTAGACTAAGGATCTAGTGCCGAAAGGCGTGGGGGTTCGAGTCCCCCCTTGAGCACCAT
This sequence comes from Opitutia bacterium, assembly GCA_002694035.1. Lineage (GTDB taxonomy): Bacteria > Verrucomicrobiota > Verrucomicrobiia > Opitutales > Seribacteraceae > Seribacter. The sequence continues at coordinate 17,260 of NZKY01000053.1, read as the reverse complement.
TACGATTCTTTTTTTCTGTCAAATTCTTTTGTTTTTGTTTTATCAAAGGTCCTATGCTTAACCCTTAATCCGTATTTGTAATCGTCTTTAAAAGTTTTGTTTCCAAAAGAATCAAAACCCTCAAATAATCCGTGTCTGCGGTTTTCATCCCAATGCTCAAGTAGTCTGACTTGCTGAAAACCCTGACCTTTGTAAAATAAACTAAGGACGTATTCATTTGATTCAACTTTTCCATAATCTCCGCCAAATTTATCTTTAGCTTTATCATTGGCTTCCGTCCATAGAGTGCCAGGAAGAATTACACCGTCTTTTTTATATACGTAATTTTCAGGTTGCTGGGGGTCTCCAAACCAAAAAATATGAGTACCGTGTTTTTTTCCGTATACATATTCTTTGGATGAAACCTTTAACCCGTTTGATTTAAAATTATTCCATTTACCATGTAGTAAACCAGAAAGATATCTTTTTTCTACCATGACTTGACCATTTGGAAATAATTCTTGAGTCATTCCACTGAAAGGGACCTTTTCATTACCCCAAAATGCTTTTGGGGTAGAGTGCCATGTTGATGTTTGAACAATTTCAACTCCAGAGATATGACCATTTTCTACTGACACCTTACCAAGTTTGAACTTATGACTCATACTACCAGTCACGATAGCTTCAACATGATCAGAATAACCACTTCCTTTGGATTGCATTATAAATTTAACAACCTTACCTGAGCTTGTTATTTCTGGCAACGCGATCGCACCATTACCCTTCCAGAATAAGTGTTTATCAATAAATTTTACCTGGTTGGCTTCTTCAGTTCTTAAAAATGCAGGATTTTCTATTCGGGTTTTGTATGGACTGTAAGGTAATGTTTGACTGTCTCTTGTATAAGAAGCCCACCAATTTAAAGCATTTTCGAATTTAGCTTCGAACAATATCAAATAAGCAAAGCCACAACTCAAAATGCAAATAATTACTAAAATATTGATGAGCTTTTTCATAATCCTTGAACTAAAAATGAGTGGTTAAGACTCAAGAGCAAGATGAAAAATTTAATCACGGCCACGATTTATTTCTGTAGCGAAGGGCTTTTGCGAGATCAGAGGGAAAAAATGGTCCATTGTAAACAAAAGAAGAATAGATTTGAATAAGAGAAGCACCCGCATCTAGTTTCCTCAGTGCTGAATCTAGACAAGAAATTCCACCGACACCAATGATTGGAAAGTTATGATCGGTCACTTTTGCGAGAAACTTTACTATTGATAGAGATTTAGATTCAATTGGGTTGCCACTTAAGCCCCCTGTTTCGAAATCTTTATAATCTTTATTACTAAAACGGCTAATAGAAGTATTCGTAGCAATAATACCGGAAAAGCCGAGGTCGACTGCTTTTGATACAATAAGTTCCAATGTATGAAAACTTTCATCGGGTGAGATTTTCAAAAGTAAAGGAACTGGAGCTTGTTGATGTTGTTTTGCAAGTTCAGTATTCAAGTTTGATAATTCCTTAAGAAAGGGAATGATAAAGTCTGAATGATGAAGTTTTCTTAAATTCGGAGTATTTGGAGAACTAATATTTATTGTCACATAATCAGCAAGGGTAACTACTTTTTTGAGGCAAACCCTGTAATCTTCAATTGCATTATCTATTGGGGTATTTTTTCCTTTTCCAATATTTATACCCAAAGGAATGGTTCTCTTTTGTTTGGGAAAATTTAGTTGTATTTTTCTCGAAATTTTTTCAACACCTAGATTATTAAAACCCATTCGATTTACAATTGCACTGTACTCAGGATAACGAAAAAGTCTTGGTTTAGGATTACCTGTTTGCCCCTCAGGAGTTATAGTACCGACCTCTACATGACCGAAGCCAAAAGCACTGAAAGAATTTGGAAATTCGGCATTTTTGTCCATGCCGGCTGCCAATCCAATCTGATTTGGAAAAGATAAGCCAAAAAGATTTACAGGATAGGAATGTTCTTGAGAAAAGTATTTTATTAAGGACCTTGGCACTTTGTACTTTTCGGTGAAAGAAAGAAAGCGGCAAGCCAAATTATGAGCATTTTCTGCCTCCAATCGAAAAATGATTGGGCGAATGAGTTTTCTGTAAAATAAATTCACAAATTTAAATTACAGAAAAATTACAAATCGATCGATAAAGAATGAAAAAATGATGATTTTTAAAAAAGATGGTTGTCATTCAAAAAAATCTAATCTTAAGACAAATCAATGAAAAAAACAGGTCCTAGCTTAGATTGGTGTATAGTACGAATTGGAGAAGACAAAAACTGGTGGATTGATTCTATCAGTGATAATGAAAATTGGGATGTTGATAATCTTGGAATTATTGATCCAAAGCAATTTTTACACATCAATGAACTTTTAGATTCAATGACCGAATTTGGTTTGGATTCTCAAATCGTAGATGAAGCCTTTTTCACATTCGCAATAGAAGAAGAACTTAAAGGAGACTTAATCAAATTAGTTCGGGTAAGAGATTCTTTGCTTAAAGCTGAAGATATGCTATTTGCATTGCCTGATGTTTTGGATGAAGAAAAGGGTCCTTATGCTGATTTTTTAAATCATGTTTCGGAAAAAAGAGTAAACATGTTGAATGAATTGATTGATTTTGCCGAACCTTACTCTTTGGAAGAAATGGAAGAGGTTTTAGCAGAAAAGCAAAATAATGACTTTTTAGAAGGCAAGCGTTCCCACTTTAGCGATGAGTTGTTTTCTATACTCGAGTTTGTTCCAGATGGATTTGCTATCGATGCTGATTTGGATGAAGAAACTGATCATGCAAGTAGTGAAGAGGAAGACTATTCTGACCTGGAGTCTGATTTAATTGAAGTATCAGAAAAAGAAGAAAAGCTTCTTCCTGATGCCGACCTTAAATGGGATGAAGAGGAAGAAAAAGAAGACACAACTCCGTATGAGGGAGGGGCTCCGGACGAACAAACTTAAATTTTCGATGCGATTCTTTCAGCAAAATAAGTGAAAATTATATCCGCACCGGCTCTTTTGATTGAGTAAAGTGATTCTAGTGCACATGAATCTAAATCTAACCAACCATTTAAATGGGAGGCCCAAAGTCTAGAATATTCTCCAGAAACTTGGTAAGCTGAAATCGGTAAGTTAAAATTGTTACTAGCATAGTTTATAATATCAAGATAGGGTTCCGCAGGCTTCACCATCAAAATGTCTGCACCCTCTTCAAAGTCCAATTCGAGTTCCCTCTTAGCTTCACGAAAATTACGAGGGTTTAGTTGATAGGATGATTTGTCAATTGGTTTACATTGAGATGATCCAATTGCTTCTCGAAAGGGGCCATAATAAGCAGATGAAAATTTTGCGGAATAAGAAATAATACCCGTTTCGGTAAAGTTATGGTCATCAAGTCTACTCCTAATGGCATAGATTCGACCATCCATCATATCAGATGGAGCAACGAAATCATACCCAGCTTCTGCGGCAAGAATAGACATTCTAGACAAGACATCGACGGTGGAATCGTTATCGATTTGACCTTTGGAGCCCAGTATGCCGTCGTGGCCATGAGTTGTGTATGGGTCCAAGGCTAAATCTCCAATTAGGACTATATCCGATATGCTGGATTTTATTTCTTTGCAAATTTTATAAATAAGAGATTCAGGATTTAGTGCCTCTTTTCCCAATTGGCATTTTTTCGACTGGTCAATATGAGGAAATAGAGCAAAAGAATTCAGCCCTAAGTCTTTCCATTCGTGAATCTTGGAAACAATCTTGTTAGCCGGCCACCTAAAGATTTCCGGCATGGACTCAATTTTTTCAGGGACATTAGTGCAATCACTTATAAATACTGGATATACAAGATGATCTAACTTTAGACAGCTTTCTTCAAATAAAGAGCGGATTAAAGAATTTTTTCTAATTCTCCTAGGCCTGTGTGTAAGATTAAATTTCATAATTGGTGTATAGAAAATATAAGTTTATATTTCTATTTCCTGCTATTTATGATTCAACTTTATATATTTGTTATTATATTCGCCATTAAAATATTTAAATTATGGAATGGGAAGTAATCTTAGCATTTAGCCTGCTTTTATTTGGCTTAGTTTCATTTTTATTAGAAAAAGTGAGTATTGACACTACTGCTTTGGTGTTGCTCGGGGCGATTTTAATTGTTGCTAGCACTGGTATTAGCGAAAAATGGCCATCCTTAAATGAAGTATTAAGTGTATTTGCCAATGAGGCACCAATCACTATTGCAGCTATGTTTGTAATTAGTAGTTCATTGAATAGGTGCAAACTTATTGAACAAGTATCTGAGTCGATGGGTAGATTTTGTAAATATGGCTATAAAAAATTTATGCTAGTTTTACTGGCAGTGGTTGCGTTCGTATCAGCCTTTATAAACAACACACCGGTAGTGGTTGTCTTATTACCTGTTGTGTTAAGCCTTTCTAAAGTAATGGGTGTGCCTTCTTCAAAAATGCTTATTCCGGTGTCATATGCATCTATTTTTGGTGGTTGCTGTACCTTAGTTGGCACAAGTACAAATATACTTGCTAGTGGAATCATCTCTTCTTCTTCAACTTATCAAAATATGCCTCCATTAGGCATGTTTGAATTAAGCAAAATAGGTTTTCCCCTACTTTGTATTTCTTTGGGTGTATTAGTTCTTTTTGGGCGAAAACTTCTTCCAAATAGAGAAGCCTTGTCTGATATAATATCTGAACTTGATAATAAAGAGTTTTTAACAGAGGCTATTATTCAGAAAAAATCANCATTAATTGGCAAAAGTATCCAAAAATCAGAANTTACAAATCTTGGTGGAGTTAGACTTTTGGAAATTGTAAGAAAAGGGCAAACTATTTCTGCACGAAGTAATTCTGAGGCTTTTCAAGCCGAAGACCGTTTGGTTTTATCCTGTAAAAGACAGGGAATTATAGAAACAAATGAATTGGATGGAGTTGATCTTATTAATAATTCTTTGGGTATTGAGCAAATATCATCTGAATCAGGGATTATGGTAGAATGTCTAGTTGGCCCTTCATCGTCATTAATTTCTAAAAAATTATCAGATGTTAGTTTTAGAACTAGATTTAATTTAACAATTCTTGCAGTACACAGAAGAGGAAAAAACTTAGGTCTAGAAATTGAAAAAGTAAAATTGGAATCNGGTGATACACTTTTGATTCTTGGAAGTGAGAATTCGATTGAAAGACTCCGACAGTCAGAAGAGGTAGTTTTACTTGATCAAGCGACCACTCCAATGAAAAATTTCAAGAAAAAAGCTCCTATTGTATTATCGGTCTTGGTTGGAGTTGTANGTTTAGCAACTNTTGGAATTTTACCAATATCTGTTTCTGCGATTGCAGGAGTATCAATTTTATTACTTTCCGGATGTATTAACACGAGAGAAGCATATGAATCAATCGAATGGAATATATTGATTTTAATATATGGCATGCTTGCACTTGGTATAACAATGCAACATACGGGTGCATCATCTATTATCGCTTCGATGGTGGGCGGCATAGGTATTGGGNATTTTTCTCCAGAGTGGCAACCATTGACTGTTTTGATTACATTATATCTATGCACAGCGATATTAACTGAAATGCTATCTAACAATGCAACTATAGTAATTATGGCACCAATTTCGCTTGAGGTCGCAAGTTTAATGAATATGTCATCTTTAGACGCAAGGGCCTTTGTTTTAACAGCGTGTATTGCTGCGTCTGCCAGCTTTGTCACTCCGATTGGTTATCAAACTAATACATTTGTTTACACGGTTGGNGGTTATAAGTTTAAGGACTTTTTAAAAGTTGGAATCTATTTTAATCTAATTTATTTTACAGGCACTATTTTGTTGGTTTCGTTACTGTTTGATTTTCTTCCCTTTTAGCCGAATACAAGATATCTGAATAACCTAAATTTTGATTTAAAAATCTAAATTCTGAGGTTCAAAATAAAACCCTTTTTGAATGGGGTAATGCCTAGAAAGAAATTTGTTTTATTTAAGTAAAAGATCACAAAATTTCCGTAAATTCTATCATTTAAAGAAAAATACATAAGATCATACTATTCATGTGTTTATAACAAAAAATAGGACCTCCCCATTAATAGATTCAAAAACTTTTAAAAACCATTAAATCTTAATTCGAAAAAGCATTAATCTCCTCTTGACTGAAAGGATGCTAAAGAGGTATAAAACCTAATAGACTATACCCTTAAAAAACGAGGCCCAAAAGAACTTTAAATTTCTTCAAAATTAATTTTAAAATTAGCAAAATGTCAGACGAAAAAAACAGTCAAGATGATGAAAAGTATGATTCTTCACAAATTCAAAAATTAGAAGGTCTAGAAGGTGTTCGAAAAAGACCTGATATGTATATTGGGGATACAAATGAACGAGGTCTGCATCACTGTGTTTTTGAGATTGTTGATAATTCTATAGACGAATCATTAGCCGGACATTGCACCGAGATAAAAGTTCATCTTCATGCAGACGGTTCTTGTTCTATACAGGATAATGGAAGAGGTATTCCAGTTGACATGCACCCAAAACACAACATGCCTGCACTTGAGCTTGTTTTGACTAACCTTCATGCAGGCGGAAAATTTGGAAAAGGAGCTTATCAGGTTTCGGGTGGACTACACGGAGTTGGTGCTAAATGTGTTAATGCAGTTTCTCAGTGGTTTATAGCAGAGGTTAGGCGAGACCAGCAAATTCACCAAATGGAATTTTCAAGGGGTATAACTACTCAAAAAATGAGAGTGATAGGTTCCTGCCAGTCTACGGGCACGAAAATTACCTTTTTACCAGATGATCAAATCTTTACTGAGACAAGGGATTTTAAATTTGATATTTTGGCTAAAAGATTAAGGGAGCTCGCTTTTCTTAATCCGGGTGTGAAAATTCATTTAAGAGACGATAAGGAAAATAAAGAGGAAAATTTTATCTTCAAAGACGGTATAAGCGAATATGTTTTATACCTTAACCAGAACAAAAATTGTTTAATTTCTGAACCTATTTCATTCGCAGGTGAAGCTCCAGCAGAAACTGGTGCAGGAATGATTATATTAGATGTTTCGTTAATCTATAATGATTCTTTTTCAGATCAATTATATGCATACGCAAATTCCATCCACAATGTAGAAGGAGGAACCCATTTATCTGGATTCCGAACAGCATTAACTAGAGTTATTAATAATTATGCCAGACAAAATGATTTACTGAAGGAAAAGGAACTATCGTTAACAGGTGATGATGTTCGAGAAGGATTAACTGCCGTTGTATCTGTTAAGGTGCCAGAACCTCGTTTCGAAGGACAAACAAAAACCAAGTTATCGAATCGTGAAGTAGATGGTATTGTACAAAAAATAGTTGGCGAAAAAATGAAGCATTATTTTGAAATGAATCCCGATACAGCAAAACTATTAGTTCAAAAAGTTATTAATGCTGCACGAGCAAGGGAAGCTGCTAGAAAAGCACGTGAAACCGTTAGAAAAGGTGCACTGTCGGGCGGAGGTTTACCAGGAAAGCTTGCTGACTGTTCTGAAAAAGATCCATCAAAAAGCGAATTATACATAGTTGAGGGAGACTCCGCTGGGGGTTCAGCAAAACAGGGCAGAGACAGGCTAACCCAGGCAATCCTTCCTTTGAGAGGCAAGCTTTTAAATGTGGAAAAAGCTCGTCTAGATAAAGTGTTGAATAATGCGGAGATTAGAAGTCTAATAACAGCAGTCGGAACAGGGATTGGAGACCATGAAGGGGAAGGTGCTTTCGATGCCGAAAAAGCTAGGTATCATAAAATTATTATTATGACAGATGCNGATGTGGATGGTGCTCATATNAGAACCTTATTGCTTACATTTTTGTTTAGGCAAATGAAAGGATTGATTGAGAACGGTTTTGTTTATGTAGCTAAACCGCCATTATATAAAATTAAAAGGAGGAAAACAGAACAGTACATTCAAGATGATACTGAAATGAGTAATATTCTTTTGTCTTTGGGTTGTGAGGATATAATTTTCATCAGAAAAAGTGATAATTATNATTTTGGTGAAGAAAAATTAAAGCCTATAATCGATCATTTTTTGAAGATGGAAGCTCTTGGAAAAAGTATCCAGCATTATGGATGTACCTTAGCTAGATATTTGGGGCAGATGGATAAACAATCTGGCAAGCTACCAAGATATTTAGCAAGAATTCGAACTGGAAACGATGAAGAAATTAGGTTTTTCAAAGATATTGAAGCTAAAGCAGGATTTATGTCCTCTCATGACATAGCGGAACAGGATGAAGTTGACTCAATCATTAGAGAGATTGAAATAAGGGGGCATACTGTAAGCCAGAGAATTTCTATTCATGAAATCTACGAATCACATGAAATTGAAAAGCTTATTATGAAGTGCCAGGAATTAGGTATTAATGAAACCTTGTTCATTGAATCAGAGGAATCTGATTATTGTGTAGAAATTAAATCAAATAATGAGACAACAGNAGATATTACTAATATCAATTCAGTTCATGAGTTTTTAAATACTATCCGAAAGCAGGGAAGAAAGGGTCTTCAAATTCAAAGATATAAGGGATTAGGTGAAATGAACCCCAAACAACTCTATGAAACTACCATGGACCCAGCTAAGCGCAGTTTAGTAAAAGTAAAAATCGAAGACGCAATAGCTGCAGATAATATATTTACCATGCTTATGGGAGAGGATGTTCCACCAAGAAGAGCATTTATTGAAGATAATGCATTGAATGTNTCTTTTTTAGATGCCTAATTATTTAATTAAATGAGCGATCAAAATAGTGATTTAGTTTCTGAAAATATAAGCGATATAATGCAATCCGCTTATATCGATTACTCAATGTCTGTAATTGTTAGCAGAGCGTTACCAGATGTAAGAGATGGCTTTAAACCAGTACACCGGAGAGTCTTATACGCTATGCTCAGGGAAGGTTTATTGCACAACCGAGCTTATGATAAATGTGCTGGAGTTGTGGGTGAGGTTTTGAAAAATTATCATCCTCACGGTGACAGTTCTGTTTATGATACCTTGGTTAGAATGGCNCAAAACTGGGTTATGAGATATCCTTTGGTTGATGGCCAAGGAAATTTTGGTTCTGTTGATGGTGACTCTGCTGCTGCTTACAGATATACAGAATGTAGACTGACTAAAATTGCAGAAGAACTCCTAAGGGATATCGATGAAGATACGGTAGATTTTGCACCTAATTATAAAGAGAGTTCAACTGAACCAACCGTCTTACCATCTTCATTACCTTCACTATTAATGAACGGATCTTCTGGTATTGCGGTCGGAATGGCTACTAATATTCCACCCCATAACTTAGGCGAGCTAATTGATGCAGTTTGCTTGTTAATTGATCAGCCCAGTTGTTCTATCGATGAAATAATGTCCATACTTCCTGGCCCTGATTTTCCAACTGGTGGAATAATCGCAGGAAGATCAGGGATAAAATCCTACATGCAGACAGGTCGTGGTATTGTACGGATGCGCGGAACTATAACTACCGAGGAACTTCCAAATGGTAAACAACAACTTATAATTTCGGAAATACCATATAATGCTAATCGAGCAACTCTTGTCACAAGGATTGCTGAGCTTGTTAAAGATAAAATCTTAGACGGAGTTAGTGATTTAAGAGATGAGTCAACAGAAACTACAAGAATTGTAGTTGAGTTAAAATTAGGCGAAATTGAGCGAGTTACGATTAATAAGCTTTTTAAACTTACATCTCTTGAGAGTAGTTTTGGTGTAATTCTCCTTGCTTTGGATCGTAATCGGCCGAGGCAAATGAACATAAAAGAAGCTCTTGAATGCTATGTCGATCACAGAAGAGAAGTTGTTTTGAGGAGGACACACTTCAGACTTAGAAAAGCTGAAGACAGAGCACACATTTTAGAGGGTTATAAAATTGCTCAGGATAATTTGGATGATTTCGTAAGAATCATCAGAGCTTCGGCAAATCGTTTAGAAGCGAAGGAAAATTTAACCACGAAATATCCTCTTACAGAAAGACAAGTCAACGCAATATTAGATCTTAGGCTTTATCAATTAACTGGTATGGAGAGGGAGAAAATCGAGTCAGAATATGAGGAATTGATGTCGATAATCTCTGGCTTAAAGGAGATTATTGAAAATGAGCACATATTGCTAAAAGTCATAAAAGATGAACTTCTAGAACTGAAAGATTCATATTCAGATGAACGAAAATGTATCATAACTGATTATGAAGGTGAAGCCAGAATGGAAGACTTGATTCCAAATGATGGTTGTGTAATTACAATCACTGAAAGCGGATTTATAAAAAGGACTGGAGTCGAAGAATTCAAACTTCAAAATCGTGGAGGTAAAGGAGTAATTGGTAGTGGCCAAAAAGAAGAAGATCCAGTTAAAATTTTACAAACCTGTAATGCACATGATACCCTTATGTTTTTTATGGAGAACGGCAGAGTCTATGTAGAAAAAGCTTATGAAATTCCGGAAGGCAGTAGAACCTCAAAAGGAAGAAACATTGTAAATTTATTGGACATGCAAAAAAATGAAAAAGTCGCCGCACTAATTTCAGTAGATTCTTTTGAATCAGAAGCATCCTTAATTCTCTGTACGAAAAAAGGAGTGGTCAAAAAAACAAAATTATCTGCATATAAAAATCACCGGAAAGGTGGTATCATAGGAATTAATGTCGATACCGACGATTGTGTTTTACAAGCTGTGAAAACTGATTCAGATAATCACATACTTATACTTACAAAGAACGGTAAAGGGCTCAGATTCGGATGTGATCAGCTAAGGGATCAAGGTCGTGCGACCAGAGGTGTTAGAGGTATTAGACTTAAAAACAATGATTTAGTAGAAAGCTGCTTAGTTGTTGATGATTCTAAATTATTACTAATTGCTGGACAAAATGGTTTAGGTATTCGTACAAAATTTAGTGCTTTTTTACCCAATGGAGGACAATTAGAAGATTCTAAACTTGAGGAAACAACGCCTCGAAAGCGCGGTGGGCAGGGTGTGACTGCAATGAATACTCAAAGAATCATTGGTGCTTTGAGTGTAGATCCTGAAAGTGAAATTCTAATGATTACGAGTAATGGGCAGGCTATCAGATGCCCAGTTAACAATGTTAGGGAAACAAGTCGAGGCTCAAAGGGGGTAAAACTGGTCGATTTAGCCGAAAAAGATAAATTAAAAGCCATTTCTGAAGTTATAGAACTTGACGAAGAAACCGATATATTAGAAGAAGCAACTGATAATCAATCAGAAGAAATTGCTTCTACTGAATGAAATCATAAATATTAACTCTATCTGACAACCGCTTATATAAAAAATAAGTACAAAGAGCGTCAAATAGAGCATTGTGGTGAGCTCTTTTTTTTAAAGGTATACTTTTCGCTTCTTCACAAACTTTATTAAACACAAAAATCTGAGTTAAATATTCTAAGTCAAATTTATCAAGTTTGGGATATAACCTTTTATACAATATTCTTGTATCAATCCATGGCCCCCATTGAACCTTGCCATCATTAGAATTTTTTACGCTGTATGGCAGATATTTCTTTATTAAATTTTTTTCTACATGGACATTATGCGAGATAAATAATTCCGGTTTCGGACTTAAAACTTCATTTAACACTTGTACAGAATGCTTTTCATTTTCGATAATTATTTCACCATATCTTATTTTTTCAGTTTTGTTTTCAACAACAAACCCTATTTCCCTAATCCCTTTTTTAAGTGATCCTTCGAAATCTATTGTTAAAAGTTTCATCTCATTAATATGTCCATATCATTTGAACAATTTAATACTTTTGTAAAAGAAGTTACTCAAGAAACTTCTAAAATAATAAATGAAGCTTTCAAGTCACAAAAGGAATATTGGCTTAAAGAAGATAATTCGGTGGTTACCCAGACGGATTTAGTAATTGAAGAACATCTCAGAGGACGGATTTTAGAAAAATTTCCTAGTCATGGAATTTCAGGAGAAGAATTTCAAAATCAAAATGATACCTCAGATAATTGTTGGGTTCTTGATCCAATTGACGGTACTAATAGCTTTATACATGGAGTTCCATTATTTGGTACCCTCATTGGGTTTTTAGACAGAGGATTTCCAAAATATGGATCAATTCAATTCCCATGCTTAAACAATGAATTACTTATTGGTGATTCTAGTAAATGTTATTTAAATAATAATCTTTTAAAAAGAAAAAATTTTAGTTCTTGGGAAAAGTCTCTTATCTTGACAACTGACGAGAATCGAATTTCAAGATCCCGCTTTTATGAGAACTGGTCAAGACTCAAAGAATTAAATGGTATGTGCAGGACTTGGGGAGATTGTTATGGTTATTATCTGCTTTGCACTGGTCTCGCAGATGTGATGTTTGATATTGATTTAAAACCTTACGATATTTTACCAGTACTCCCAATTTTAATGGGCTCTGGAATAAAAGTTTTAGACTTATCCGAAAAATCGGATTACACAACAATAGTTGCTTGCAAACCAGAAATTTTACCTACCATCACCGAAATTTTTAGATAATAAATTGGAGCGGGCGAAGGGATTCGAACCCTCGACATCCACCTTGGCAAGGTGGTGCTCTACCAACTGAGCTACGCCCGCAAATGAGGCTCTTAAAACATTTTTTCTTAAACAAAATCAAGCATAATAATAATTTATGCGTATTATTTTTTCACTAAAATATTAATGTTTATGTTTTACTTGACAAAACAACAGTCAACTTTATTCTAAATCGTTTCTTTAAATGTTACCCCCCGCCCATGTAGCTCAGTCGGTAGAGCGCGTCCTTGGTAAGGACGAGGTCGGCGGTTCAAATCCGCTCGTGGGCTCCACACAATAATTCAAAAAAGTCAAATAAATGGCCAAAGAACAGTTCCAACGCACCAAACCTCATGTTAACGTAGGTACCATCGGTCACGTAGATCATGGTAAAACAACTCTCACTACAGCTATACTTCATGCGCAAGCGAGACAAGGTCTCGCAGAAGTAAAAAGTTACGCTGACATTGCTAAAGGTGGTACTGTTAGAGATGCTTCTAAAATTGTTACCATTGCTGTTTCCCATGTTGAGTACGAATCAGTAAGTAGGCATTATGCCCATGTTGATTGTCCAGGTCACGCAGATTTCGTCAAAAATATGATTACGGGTGCTGCTCAAATGGATGGTGCTATTTTGGTTGTTGATGCAACAACTGGTCCAATGCCTCAAACTCGTGAACACATATTGCTTGCCAGGCAGGTAGATGTTCCGAATTTGGTCGTTTTTCTTAACAAGTGTGATTTAATGTCCGGTGATGATGAAGAGTTACTTGAACTCGTTGACATGGAGATTCGTGATCTTCTGAGCAAATATGAATTCGATGGAGATAATGCACAAATAATTCGCGGTTCTGCTACTAAAGCTCTCGAAGATGATGAAAGTGAATTAGGTTTAGGGTCTATACAGAAACTCATGGACGCTATAGATTCTGAGATTGCTGAGCCTGTCCGTGATGTTGATAAACCACTATTGATGGCAGTTGAGGATGTTTTCACAATTACCGGTCGTGGTACAGTTGCAACAGGCAGAATTGAAAGAGGAATGATTAAGGTAGGTGAAGAGATCGAAATTGTTGGATTGGGTGAATCTCGCAAAACTACTTGCACTGGTGTTGAAATGTTCCGCAAAGAATTAGGTGAAGGTCAAGCCGGTGATAATGTTGGAATTCTATTGAGAGGTGTTGATAAAAGCGACATCCAAAGGGGTCATGTCATAGCTGCACCGGGTAGTATCAATCCTCATACAAAAGCCAAGGCTCAAATTTATGTTCTAAATAAAGAAGAAGGCGGAAGACACACTCCATTTTTTAAAGGTTATCGCCCTCAATTCTTTTTTGGAACAGCTGATGTCACTGGTATCGTGAATCTACCTGAAGGTGTCGAAATGGTTATGCCTGGTGACAATTTAGCTGTAGAAATTGAATTGCAAAAATCAATTGCAATGGAAGCTGGTCAAAGGTTTGCCATTCGTGAAGGAGGAAAAACTATTGGTGCTGGTAACATCACTGAAATCTCATAACTAATTTTCTTTCTCGTATCACGCCTAAGTTTACTCTGGGAGAATAGCTCAATTGGTAGAGCACCGGTCTCCAAAACCGTAGGCTGTGGGTTCGAGTCCCTCTTCTCCCGCCATTTCAACCAATCTCAACTATTGAATCCATTTGCTAAAGTAAGAAGTTTTTATAAAGAAACTATGTCTGAACTTGGAAAAGCGAGTTGGCCTAGCTTTAGTGAGTTGAGGGAATCTACGATTGTTGTTGTGATTGGGGTTATAATACTGGGTTTTTTCATTTCAGTATCTGATTTCTCTCTTTCTAATTGGGTCGAATATATAACTCAATTATTGCGTTCAACTTAATTCCATGAGCTCAGTTTCATCTAACAGTATGAGGTGGTATGCCGTTCAATGTCTTTCCAACCATGAAGATAAAGTCAAGAGGTATCTTGCTAAATACAAGGAAGAAGACGAATCTTTCGCGAAGGATTTGAATGAAGTCCTTGTTCCAATCGAAACCGTTTCTGAAGTCAAAAATGGCAAGAAAAAGCAAAGAGACCGAAAGTTTTACCCTGGATATGTATTTGTCGAAATGAAATTATATGATGAAAGCGGGTCTCTTAAAAAAGAACCATGGTATAAAGTTAAGGATACCGATGGAGTGATAAATTTCATTGGAAAAGAATCCCCAACTCCTCTTAGAGAAGATGAAATTGCTCGCATTCTTAGTCAGGTTGACGACGCAAAGGGTAAAGAGGTGCCAAAAGTACAATTTGGAATAGGTGAAATGGTTAAAATTTTAGATGGGCCCTTTCTCAACCTTACAGGAGAAATTGAAGAAATTGATGTCGATAAAGGTAGTCTCAAAGTGTCAGTCTCTATTTTCGGGCGATTTACGCCCGTCGAACTGGAGTTTTGGCAAGTCGAAAAAGCTGATCAGGAATAATACAAAAAATGTCAAAAAAAGCTGTCGGTCTCATTAAACTACAATTACCAGCAGGATCTGCAAATCCTGCTCCCCCTGTTGGTCCTGCACTTGGCGCTCAGGGTGTAAATATCATGGGTTTTTGTAAAGAATTTAACGCCAAGACGAAAGATCAGGCAGGAATGATTCTACCTGTCGTGATTACTGTATATGCAGATAAATCCTTTAGTTTTATCTTAAAGTCACCACCTGCATCCGTCCTTTTGAAAAAGGCTGCTGGTTTAGCCAAAGGCTCTGGGGTACCAAACAGAGATAAAGTAGGCAAGATTAGCTCTGAACAAATTAAAGAAATTGTCAAAATTAAACAGAATGATTTGAATGCTGCAGATGAAGATGCGGCATCTAGGATAATTAAAGGCACTGCTCGGAGTATGGGCATTGAGGTATCTAATTGATTTTATGTAATGATTAAGCGAAGTAAAAAATATCGTAAGTCTCTAGAAAAACCTTCTCCAGACTCTCCTTGTTCACTTTCCGATGCACTCGATCAACTCGCTAATTTTGAAAAAGTTAATTTTGACGAGACAGTAGAACTTTCATGTTCATTAGGAGTTGACCCTAAACAAAGTTCACAAGCTGTTAGAGGTATGGTTAATCTTCCACACGGAAGCGGTAAGGAAATTCGTGTGGCTGTATTCACAGACAAACCGGATGAAGCAACCGAAGCTGGTGCTGATTTTGCAGGCTTGGATGACCTAATAAAGAAGGTTAAAGATGGATGGATGGATTTCGATGTTGCACTTTCAACGACAGATGCAATGAAGAGTGTCCGTAGTATAGCTCGTGTTTTGGGTCCAAGAGGTTTAATGCCAACCCCTAAATCTGGCACAGTCACAGACAATATCCAAGAGGCAATAACAGCAGTTAAAGCCGGAAGAGTTGAATTTAAAATGGATAAAACTGGGGCTCTTGCTGTTGTTGTTGGCAAAAGGTCTTTCACGAAATCTCAATTAGAAGAAAATACAAATGCTGCAATAGATGCTGTTACATCTTCACGACCAGAAGGTTTTAAGGGGAAATTTGTCAAAACCGTTTATTTGAGTAGCACTATGAGCCCCAGTGTTCAACTTAATCCTAGTTTACTGAACTTGACTTAAATTATACCTATGAGACCTGAAAAGAAATATCTTGTTAATGAGGCAAAAGATTACTTGTCCCGTTCCGATTACTTTTTTTTAACTGATTATAAAGGCATTAATTCAGAGGAAACTTCGAATTTGCGTAAATCTCTTGCAGAGAAAGGTGCCGAATTTCATGTTGTAAAAAATAGCTCCCTTTCTCTTGTAGCCAAAGAAAAAAAGCTAGAGGATTTAAATGAACATCTCGTGGGTCATACCGCTGTTGTAATTGGGGGAGAAGATCCTTCAGGTGTTGCTAAAGCACTCAAAGACTACAACAAGCAAACTGACAAAGTTATCGTGAAAGCTGGTGCACTAGGCGATAAAGTTTTAAGTGCAGACGAGGTTAAGCAGCTTTCATCATTGCCAAACATTGAAACCCTCAAAGCACAGCTCCTATCACTTTTTTCCACACCATCAACCCAAATGGTATCAGTACTAAGTGCCCCATCTCGCTCAATGGTCACTTTACTCAAAGCCAAAGCTAACAAAAATTAACAATTTTCGGATATTCTTTCCGTTAATATCAAAATATCAACCACCAACCTAGAAGAAATTAGGGGTCACCCTTAAACACCTATAGGTACTAATCATATTCAGGACAGGAGGTATAAATTAAACATGTCAGACCTAACAAAAGATCAAGTAATAGAATGGCTTAGTAGCCAATCAGTGATTGAGATCTCAGATCTCGTAAAAGAATTAGAAGAAAAATGGGGCGTAAGTGCTGCCGCACCAGCTGCAGTTGCCGTAGCCGCACCAGCCGCTGGAGATGCAGGAGGTGATTCTGCTGAAGCGAAATCAGAATTCGATGTTATTCTTGCCGAATTCGGTGGCAATAAAATTGCGGTTATTAAGGAAGTGCGCGGTATTACTGGCTTAGGTTTAAAGGAAGCTAAGGAACTTGTAGAAGGTGCCCCGAAACCGGTCAAAGAAGGAGTTTCTAAAGATGAAGCAGATGAAGTTGCGAAAAAACTGGAAGCTGCAGGTGCAAAAGTAGAAATAAAGTAATGCTTTTTGTCTTATCTTCTTAAACTTCTATTAAGCCGTATGATTGCTTTTGCAATCTGCGGCTTTTTTGATCCTGT
>NZKY01000052.1 GCA_002694035.1 Opitutia bacterium | reverse complement strand
CACCATTACCCCAGCCTGCACTGATTCGGTTCCTCACTTCAACGAGACTGCCGCCAGTTTCTCCTGCCACAATAATTGATTTCAATTTATGTCCTGAAAGATCAATGCCTGCTTCCTTTGCATAACTCGTCAGACGCATTGCATAAGTAGGAGTGCAAAACAAATGCTCGGCTTTTTGATTCAAGATGCCTTTAAGCCGCTGCTCAGTGCTCTGCCCACCTGCAGGTATGCAGACACAACCCCTTTGGGTAGCAGCTTCGTATGCGGTCCAAAAACCAAGAAATGGACCGAAGGAAAAAGCAAATAAGCAACGAGCACCCGGATGCACTCCCGCGGCTTCGAGCACACGACCCCAATTTCCAAGCATCCACTTCCAGTCATCCATCGTGTCAAGCCAAGCCATAGGCTTTCCCTGCGTTCCACTGGTTTGATTAAATTTTTTGTATTCGGAAACCGGAAATGTCAGATTACTCCCATAAGGCGGATGCTCTTCACGGTCCCGGGCCAAGTCCTGTTTCTCCGTAAAAGGAAAATCCTTTATAAAATCCTCAAAACAATTCCACTCGTTTGCTGATTTGGGGTCTGGAAAATGCTTTTGCTGAAACGGATTAGACTGCAAAACCTGGGTCAGATTATTGCTAAAATTAGCCCACCGTTCACACTCCCACCTTGCGGCCACTTCAAAGTCACCGGAGGTGTTGCTCATACAGAAAAACTTTGTTCAGGACTTGGGTGCTTCGGCAGGAGGCGGTACCTTCTGAGGTTTTGGTGCATGCTTGGTTGCGAGGTATCCCCCGATCGCGGCCATCGCAATTCCCAAAATAAATGGGAGTTTTACATGTGGCCAGTTACCTTCCTTGGTTGTGCTTACAATTGCATTAACAATGGGCGCACCGGCAAAAATAACGGACATTATTACCGGCACATAAGCAGGCGATGGCATCTTTCCAAAAGCGAGTAAAACACCCAAAGCTCCGATCGCACCCAAAGTGCCCGCAATCAAAGACCATTGCCATCCTTTGGTTGGGAAAGTCCAAAAAGCAACATTTCCACCTTTGAGTTTCAAAATGATAAGAGGAGCCACCACTGCTGTTAAAAAATAAGCTAAGCCAACCCAAAGAAAAGCCATGATCCGACCATTCTCTTTATCACCCATATTACTCGAGCCGATGTGCATACAAACTCCATAGGTTCCCCAACAAATGACTGTTAAAAAAGCGAACTGTAAATATTGCATAAAATAAAATTGTTTAAATTAGTATAATCTTCAAAAGACTTAATTTGTCGATCATGAATCCGTCTCAAAAACTGTGTTTAAGAAACAATCTTTGAACGAACCACTTCGGGAATAAGAATTGGCATCATCGTTTCCTTTACCGGGTCGAACCGAACACAAGCAGCCACTACTTCACCAACTGCGGCCTTAACTCGGTCGCCATCTTCATCTTTCCAAAATTGAAACGCATAAGCAATTGAACGATCCCTAATTTCAGTTATCAATAGTTTAACTTCAACTTCCTCTTCAAAACGCAAGGGTCGCTTGAATCGACAGGATGTTTTCACTCTTGGCCAACCAAACCTTCCATTCTCATCCTCCATATCCACAGATAGATTAAGACTTCTTAAAAATTCATGTTCGCAAATCTCCATCCATCTGTAAAAGTTAGTGAAGTGCATAATTCCAGCTAGGTCCGTTTCTGAGAACTCAACTCGTCTGGTTATTGAAAATTCAGTAGTCATAATTTATTATTTCCTTTCAATTGGATGTGGCATAGTTACCATCTCTACGAGCCTCTGAGCCAAAATTTCATTTGCATACTTTTCAAGAACTGAAGCATGTGCACGCATACCGATTTGTTTTGCAGAATAAGGGTCATTCAAAAGTTCATCTAGGGTTTTAGCTAACATTGCAGAAGAAGTGGGATTGTATAGCTTGCCACCTTGGGATGATTGAATGATTTCGGGGAACGCCCCGGAATCGGGCAAAACAACTGGGACTCCAGCAAGCATCGCTTCAACAACATATAAACCAAAAGCTTCAGGATAACGGGCAGGTACAGAAAAAACACTTAGGCTTTTAAGAAATTCCCACTTTTCTTTACGAGTTATATTCGGTGATATCGTGAAATACTCATCAAGACCAGCTTTCGAAAGTTTACTTCTTTGTTCTTCTACGAAAGGTTTATCTTCATCAGTCATCCCTCCAGCAATTTTTAATGTAAGTTGCTCGTGATTTCCTGAATTCTTAAGTTCAATAAATACATCTACGAGAATATCTAGACCCTTTAGTGGACAAAGCCTTGCCAAGTATCCCAAAGTTGGGATCGAGGGTACATCTGTATTGGGTAAGATTCCTTCAGTAGTAATACCATTAGGATGATGCTTGACCTTCGAGGAAGGAAGAGAAAGCCTTCCAGACATAAGGTCTCCGAAATATTTACTTGGGGCAATACAGCCATCTAGTTTGGCAATATCATTGGAAAGAAGCTTCCATGCTTCCACACGATATTCAGGAAGCAAGGAATCAAGAAATGAATCTTCACCCTGTAAAAATCCATAGACTGGAATATTGAGTTCTCGCTTCAGAACCTTTCCGATTCCAGCGAGCATAATAGTTGAAAGAAAAAGAATATCTGGAATACCATGAGCCTTAAACCAATCAAGTACTTTATTCACCTCTTTTACTAAAGGCCCGTCTTCTCCGCGAAAAGTAGATAGTGTAATTTCGCCTAAATCCTTACTCGAAGTCATACCACTACGTGCAGCAGCTTTTTTTAAAAGCCACTTGCTATCAAGTGCTTTATCTAACCATCCTGGTGTATGTCGAAAGATAGAAAATTTATGCTGTAAATAAACATTTATACCTCCAAAAAAAATCGGCTGATCTGGACTTGCGTCTTCCTCATCAAGAAAATGAGGAAGATATGTGGGGAGCATGGTAACATCATGCCCAAGAGTCATTAATTGGCGGGCTAGTGAGTTATCCCGCATGCATACTCCGCAGTAATAATTACCCGTACCGGGCGTTAGAAAAGCAAGCTTCACGAAGAAGCGTGGGCAAGACCATGGTCTACAGGTTCGGGTAATTCTGCAAGATCAGACATGGCATCAAAAAGCTCGCGAAAATCTTGATCATCAACATTACCTACCAAGCAATCAGTAAGAGCAGAGCGCAGATGATCACCTCTTTTTACCAAATCCCCAAAACTAAAATCCTTGTCGTAAAAAGCATAAACAATTTTACGCATTGTTTCGATGGAGGACTGCATACGCATTCCATATTTTTCGAATGACGAAGACTTTATGGTTTGTCCTTGTTTCATGACCTTATCAATCTCATCCGCAAGCATAACTCCACTTTTCAGAGCAAGAAAAACACCTGATGAAAAAACTGGATCCAAAAAACCAAGTGCATCGCCAGCCAAAACGAGACCATCAATGGAACAAAATTTATTTCGGTATGAATATTCACCAGTGACTCGATACTCCCCAGTCTGTTCACCTTCAGCGAGATGTTCTCTAATCCACTCGTTGTTTTGTACTTCACGTTGAAAAATTTCAGAATGGTCTTTTGTTGAACCATTGAACAAATAGTCCCGCTCGGCCACAATACCTACACTGACCATGTCTCCACTTAGTGGAATATACCAAAACCATCCTTTATTGGGTAAATAAGCAACGGTTGTTGCACCTTCATCCAAGCCAGGATCTCTTTTCGCTCCTTTGTAATAAGTCCACAACGCTACTTTCTTTAGCTCAGGATCGCGAACCATCCAGTTTTGTTTGTGAGCCGCAAAGCAATCTCTTCCAGAGGCATCAACAACAATAGGTGCCCGTAAATCAAGTTCACCAAAACTATTAGATACAACTTTTACACCCTCTACACGGTTATCTGGGGATTTGATAAGGTTTTTTGCTTTTGTTTCCTCCATAACGGAAGCACCGTTTTCACGTGCTTTATCCATTATCATCTTATCAAACTCAGATCTCCAAACTTGCCAAGTTGTTGAAGATGGATGGTCAAAGTGTTGAAAGAAATAAAAAGGTTGAGATAAGAAACCATCTTGCCTTACAAACTGAACACAGTATTTTCTGGGGTTTGCTGATTCCATCAAAGTATCAACAAGTCCTAAACGCTCTAAAGGAAAGTAACAAAATGGCATTAGAGACTCTCCAACATGATACCGGGGAAATTTTTCTTTTTCTACAATAAGAACATCGTGACCTTTTTCAGCAAGAAGAGCTGCAGTTGAAGAACCTGCAGGTCCGCCTCCAATTATAATAGCATCAAATGACTTTTTTAGGGATATCATAACAAATTATTCAATTAATATTATAAGTTTTAGCAAATATTAGAAAACTTTAAAAAGCGGGCAATATTTCAACAATTTTAGCAATTGTTTCCCCGTTGTAAGAAGAAATTTCATTACTGCGTCCATATAGGTGATCAGCCTCAACAGAACCGAAAGCTGCGATCATTTCGTTATCTGGAATGATCTTAAGGTAAGACCGGGGGGCACTTGAATAAGGAATTCGAGCTTCATTTAAAATTCCTCCAAGTGGTTTCTTTGCTTCAATTACAAGAGGGTGTAATTCTTGATCTAAATTATGAAGCTTAATCTCAATTGCACCATATTCTATCTTTTTTCGTGATTGAAATGTTTTTAAAATAACTTCTCTGAAGTAAGCTTTGCCATCATTAGAGGAACTCAGTTTTTGAACTATAATTTCTTCATTGAAGTAACCTTCAAGCCTTGAAGTCATATCACCTTCATGGACTAACAAAGAATAGTAGGGTTCAGGAATTTCATTTTGGTTTATTTCATCAAAATGAAGCTTTGGAATTCCACGAACACTTCTTATAAGACTCAATGGATAAAGACTTGAACTAATTACATTGCCTGAATCTTTCATTGGAAAATCAGACATATCTTGTAGCGTCTCTATGTGCGGGCAAGAAGAAGTTCTGTAACAAAGAATCGATCTGTAATAAAGCAGAGCGGGAAAGAAAATATTCACTCCCCTGAATTGATAAGTCTCCCCTATCCGCCCACTTTGATAAAATATCAGCAAATCTTTGCCTAATAGAAATATCAAATTTATCTAAAAAATATTTCTCGCTTACCCGGCCTAATTTCCATTGTAAAATCAATTCTCGAATAAATCTCTCTTCGTCATTTGTTAATAAAGCTCTGCGTATTGGACTTTTTTGATCCTCAATAGATGCGCAGTAATTTTCTATATTGGTTAAGTTTTGGTAATGAATACCTCCAAGATGGCCAAATGAGGAAACACCTAATCCAATCATGTCAGAACCTGACCATAAACGATCTCTATAGACAAATTTTGTATTTTCAGGATTTTTTACGGCAGTATATGCACTGGTAATAGTGTAACCTGCATTTTCCAATCTTTCGTACGCTTCATTGACCCATTTTCTTTTTGTTGGCCAGTCAGCAACTGGTGCAGTCAATCGACCCTCCTCCTTCATTGACTTGAAAATACCTGTGTTGAAGGGTACTTCCATCTGATAAATAGTAACGCAATCAGGGGACAAACGAAGAACCTGGTCAATACAGTCATCCCAATTTTCATCCGTTTCTTCAAGCATGCCTGAAATAAGATCGATGTTAATATTATCAAACCCTAGACCCCTAGCATATTCATAAGCTTTAAAAACTTCTTTGGACCTGTGTGCACGCCCGTTAACTTCCAAAATATGATCATTGAAGTTTTCTACCCCAAGACTTAATCTTGTTACTCCAAAATTTTTAATAACCTCAAGCTTTTTTTCTGAAAGTGTACCCGGTTCACATTCAAAAGTAACCTCTTCTGCCTCATCCCATGGCAAGACAGATTTCATTCTATTCGTCAGATCAGTGAGTTGCTGAGCTGAAAGATATGAGGGTGTGCCTCCTCCAAAATAAACGAATTTAGGTTTTCTGCCTTTAATGTAGGATGATTCTGCGTAAGTCTCTAATTCTTTAATAGTTGAATCAAGATAGTTCCGAACATCAGCAGAATTCTTATCTGTATAAACTTTAAAATAACAAAAGTGACATCTCTTTCTGCAGAAAGGTATATGATAGTAAATTCCTAATGGGACTCTACCCTTCGTTGGGCTATTTAAAAGACTGGAGACACAGGGGACATCTTCTTCATTCCAGAAGGAAAACGGTGGATAATTGGAAACAAAATAGTTTCCAGCTTTCGTCTCTTCTTTTGTTTCGTAGTCAGGCTTAATTGAAGACTTTTTCATCTCTTGTAGGAAGTTGTGAAACAATAAACCATTCCATCCTCACATCCAACTAAAACTCTATCATTTAAAACTGCCGGAGTAGATGAGATTGGCTCACCTACTTCATAAGAAGATAATTCCTTACCTGATAGGGTTGAAATTATGTATAGCTTTCCATCCATCGAACCAAAGATTACTTTGTCTTTTGACACAACCGGAGAACTATCAATTCGTCCTCGCGCGGAGAATCTCCATGTTTGTTTGCCAGAAATTCTATTTATGCAATGTAGACCTTTGTCACGACCACCAATGAAAACATGATCTGAAGAAACTGCCGGAGATGAAAAATAAGGAAAATTCTTATTGCGATAGTTCCAAATAATTAATCCATTTTCGAGATCGAAAGCAGTAACCGCTTTTTCCATATTTCCAACATAACCTATCCCATCCGCAACCGAAACCGATGCCGCAATTGGAGCCTCAACTTCAACAGACCTTACTAAATTACCATCTTCTAAATTTATTACATACAATACAGAATCGCAGCCTCCAACTACTACATACTTGCGATCATAAATGGTGGGTACACCATTCACATAGTTTTGAGTTTCAAATGTCCATAAGGCTTTTCCTGTGGAAACTCCAATGCAATGAACAAAGTTATCATAACTACCAACAACCACAACAGAGTCATTAGAATCTGGTCGAGTTGCTTGGTTTGCAGCACCCATAATTTCCCCATTAGTTTGATATTTCCATACCAATTCACCATTCTTTTCTTTCAAAGCATAAAGATAGCCGTCCGTAGAGCCGACAAATACTAGACCGTTGTGAACAAGCGGAGGTGCCTCAATCTCCATAGAAGTTTTAAATTTCCATTTCTGTTTTCCATTCGAAAGAGAAATTGCAAATAAATGTCCAGATTCAGATCCTACAAATACCACATCTTTTGAAATTACCGGGGAAGATTTTAAAAAATCACCTGTTTTAAATTCCCATTCTAGCTTTAGGTCTGAGCCCAGCTTTGCGTTTGTAATTCCAGTTAACCCTGAATTGCCTCGATGGTGAGGCCATTCATTGGAATTTGAATTCAATGAAGCAGGCAGGGATTGACCCAAAATGGACAAGCATATCGGAAAGATCTTGGTCAAAAATCTCATTTTTTCATATTGGAGCAAAACCTTTATTTTAGCAAGGGATTGAACTAAAAAGAGAAGAATAAATATTTTCAAAGTCATCCAGTGTTAAAGGTCTTGGATTGAAACGTGCCGTCCACTGCTCGCTAGCATCCAAAGCTAGGGAAGGAATATCTTCCTGGGTAAATTTTAGCTCACTCAAAGACAAAGGAAAGCCGGCCCTGTGTATTAATTTTTCTATACAATTAATCAACAGTTCAACAGCTGTCTCGTCTGAACAATTTTTATCTGCAATTTCATTTTTTTTAGATAAATCCGCATAAATTTTTCTCGCCTCAGTTTGATGTGCATTAAATTTAATAATTTTAGGTAAAGCAAGGCCTACAGCAATACCATGAACAAGTCCTTTTCTAGCAGTTAAAGGATTCGCAATTGAATGTGCAGCACCAAGCATACTGTGTTCAATTGCAGCACCAGCATGGGAAGCTCCAAGTAGGACCTTTCCTCGAGATGCTAAGTCATCAGGGTTTTCAAAAACTGTAGGTAAATGCAATGATATGAGTTGGAATGCTTTACTTGCATGCCTTTCAGAAAAAACATTTCTTGATTTTGTAACTGCAGATTCGAGGGCGTGAGACAAAGCATCTATTCCGGTACATGCTGTAACAGAAAAAGGCTGGGATAAAGTAAGCTCAGGATCTAAAATAGTCACAGATGGCAAAGCTTTGGGATCTCCACATGCCATTTTTTTATGTGATTCATCATGCGAAATTAAGGCAAAAGATTGACACTCACTACCCGTACCTGCGGTTGTTGGTATGGCAATAAAAGGGTGCATTTGCTGAGTTGCTTTACCAATACCCCAAAAATCCGACATTCTACCACCATTAGTAAGAACAAAGTTACAGCCTTTTGCTGTATCCATTGAACTTCCTCCTCCCAAACCAATAATCAAATCGATTTTACTCGCCTTTGCTAAATCAACACATTCCTGAACACTCGACTCAGTAGGATTTTCTTTTGAACCATCAAATAAAGTTACATGAAAACCATCCTTTTCTAAAAGAAATTTAATTTCTTGAGGATGACCAGCCGATGTAAGGCCCTTATCGGTAACTAATAAAACCCTATTCCCAAGACCACGGGCAAGTTTAGCTATGTTGTTACGTGATTTGTTTCCAAAAACTACTTTTTGGTTAACAGGCTCATTAGCAGTAAAGAAAGAGTGATTTATAAAATCATTCACAACATAACTTTACTGTAAAAACCTCGGACTAGGCAGCCATTCCGATAGAACGGCGTTTATATAAAAATTCGAACATATTACCTTCGTGTGGCTGATCCCATGAAATTTTCATAGTAGAAATTGCACCAATGTTTAATCGTTCAACATTAGATGCAGCAAGTAATTGATTTTTAAATGATTCATCCCCTGTGATTGCAGTAACCACAAGTGTGGGCCCAATTGATCTCAACATTTGATTTTGAGGAACTTCAACGACGCTTGCATAAGGACAAAGAAATTCTCTATTGGAAAGCACATGGCTCATAGATTTACAATATGCAATCGTTGGCCTAAGATAAGTACCCCCTTCAGCCTGAACAAGTCGAGTGCCATCTCGATATGGTGCAGTTGCATCGATGGCCCCTTTTTCGGCAAAATCTGCTTCAAGAGTTTGATCGATCCATTCTCCCATCTTCGGATTAGCAAACCCAGAAAGAACAGCGTTCGGATCATCGACAGGTAAAGGTTTTAATGGACCAAGCCTTTTGCCGAGTGCGTCTGCTATTTCTCTAGCATATTTCGGAACGATAACAGCAGAAGCGTTCACACAGCTTCTTCCACCGTTATCCGAAATTGAAGATACCATAACGTCGATATAATCTTCCCAATTTTCAATCTCATCCTCACCGATAAGAATCTTACTAAATCCAGGACCATGTACCTGAACGCCAGGGTCACCAGCGTATAAATCAGTAGTACTTTTATCACCAAAGATTAATGCCCGTCCACAAAGCTTAAGAATGTCACCCGCCCCTTCATGGTCTGTTGGATAAAAGCCAAAAGCCTCTTTTGGGCAACCCGCAGTTATAAATGCCTGCATTAAGCGATAAGGAGTCCATGGCTCTTCTCTTCCGGGTTTCATAATAACTGGGATCTTAAGTGCGATAGATGGAAGCCAGAGCGAATTGACTGCCGGTGAATTACTTGGCATGACCAAGCCAAGTGCATCCGTGGTTGGATAAAAACAAACAGGTGCTCCAGCTTGCTCTCCATAACCCTGGTCTAAAATTGAGAAATCTATTCCTCGCGTAAGACCATTCAAAATTAATTCCAAATGAGTAAGGGCATAATGAATTTTGTCCATATTACGCTGGACCATGACATGCGGAAGACCGCTGGTTGATGAAAGGGTTTCCAGATAATCTCGTGCTGATTGCATATGCCCGTCATCTCCTAAAGGTAAAGAGTTATTAAGAAACAACTCTCCGGCTTTAGCACTGATGTTAATGAGCTCACGAGTAGAAAAATTATTTAAGGCATCGCGAGCCTTATTGATTTCCCTTAGATCGCGACGTACGATCCCTGCGTTTACTTGGCTTAAGGTCGCTTTCACCGAACCGTCTCTATAATCCTTAACCTCAGATTCATTATAACTACGATATGACTCGCCAAAACGTAAGCATGATATGTGTGGAATACTCATTATAATTAATACACTCCTTCTACGATTTTTTTCTCCATTGCACCAAAAGGTCGCACTTCAGCAACTCCATCCCAAAGCGCCTCATCCCATGGTTTTCTTCTAAGTGCTTCATCACGTTCTAAGAAGCGTGGCATAAAAAATTCTTTTGTTAAAGTGGTTAACTCCACTCTACCCCAAGTATTGTAGTCCACTGCTTTATTAGTGTCAGGATTAACCACCCTTAAAACTGCACGCGGTTGAGGCGCATAATATGCAATCGAATAATCATTTTCAGGGCCAATAGGATGATGGCGAGCCAAGCCCATCAGTGTGTTTCCATAAGTTGGTACAAAGCCAATTTGCCCACTTTCACAAACCTCCTCCACTAGAAAACGAGCATATTGTTTATCCATTGTTGTACCCCCACAAAAAACACCTTTGATGCCTGCTTTGACTAAATCTTTTCTTTCTGCTAACGCTTCTAAAAGTTTTGGCGTGGTAAATAGCGCACTTACACTACGATGCTTTAAAATAGTTAGTGCTTGATCAACCACATGATCCATGTAGGCACGTGCTTGATCAAATTGTTTTCCTGCGATTAATCTTTTTACCCAACGGGGGTCAAGGTCTACAAAATAACAAGAGCATCCTCGTACATTAGCTAAATGTTCAATGGCAAGCCTGAGTCGCCTTGGGCCTGTTGGACCAACCATCATCCAATAATGATTACGGGGGAAATGTTCGTCACTAAGAGTATCTGAGAAAGCCGTGTAATCGATTCTAAAGTCATCCCAACCTATTCGCTGCTTGGGCATGCCAGTGGTGCCGCCTGTTTCGAAAATATTGAATGGACGATCTGCATAGGCTTTGGGAACCCAAACATCGTTCGGCAAGTCCCGAAGCCACTCGTCCTGAAAATTAGGGAATTTTTGGCATAAATCGCTGAAGGTTGATACTTCATCAATTGGATTCCAATTTTGCTCCTTAGCCCAGTCCAGCCAGAATGGGCATCCTGTTTCTGGGGAAAAGTGCCATTTAATTATTTCAGCGACATGAGAATCTAACTCATCTGCCGCTTGTTTTACATCTTGTTCGTTTGGCATAGGACTATACAGTAAAACCTGTTTTTATAAAATCACAATTCACTCTTATTCGGGAAAAATTTATTTAATGTTTCCTTAGATGGAGGTTTCGTAACTAAAGAAACTAAAACTAAAATTATTGCCGATACAGCAAAACAGATTGCAGCAGGCACTATTCCTGGACCCACCATATATTCACCACCATAGCCAGACTTATGAAAATAATAGAGCCATGTGACTAGTGCCGCAATGATACTGGCTATCGCACCTTCCTTTGTTGTTCTTTTCCAATAAAGTGCAGCAAATATTACAGGGAATAAAGCTGAAAACCCGCTAAAACACCAGATAGCCAAATCAAAAACATTTGCATCTTTCGCAAGCATTGCAAGACCGTAAGTAAGGCCCACAATTACAACTATAAAAGATCTGGCAATAAATATGATCTGTTTATCAGAATATTTATTCGGACCTGAACGATGGATTACAATATCGTTGGTGAATATAGTACCAAGACATAAAAATTGGGAATCCAAAGATGACATGATTGCAGCAAGCACCCCTGCTGTTAAAAGCCCAATTAGGATAGGGTCTCCAACCAATAAGTTAAGCATCGCAGAAAGTACAGCAGGTGGTGGAATCCCAGGTGGCAAAACTCCGCTTGCCCAGGCTCCGACCAAAACGCATGGTACCCAAACAATCATAATACAAAGTGGGTGGGCAATTACGGTGAGTCTAAATGATTTAGCACTACGAGCTGTCAACCAGTGTTGGAAAAGATGGGGAAACATTCCCACGCTCAAGGGAATAAAAAGATAAGTAACAAAAGTTATAAATGGAATACCCAGCTCACGCTCAAATGGAACAAGTTCATCAGTTTTTGGATTTTTCTTTTTAAATTCAGCAACAACAGGTTCACGCCAAAAGTGAGGCTGTTTGTTGGTCAAATTCGAGCTTTCAGATTCAACAACTCGCCCGATCGGTTTAGGTGGACTGTTTTCTTTAAGGATGCCTTCTTTTTTGTCGAATCGATAGTCCTGTACAATCAAACCTTTTTCATTAATTCGAGCGGGCACATTTCCCGCATTATTAATTCCCCCAAGTGCATTAATAATAAAGGTAAAAGCTACCAAGCCCATAATCATGAAGACGATGGTCTGAAAAGTATTTGCAAAGGCAGCACCGCGTGAACCACCCATGAATACATAGCTAAGCACCACGAGTGATACAACCAGACCCGTAAGCCAGGGGGGAACCCCACCAAGCCATTGAGGTGCAGTTGGATTTGTGAACAAGGCGGGAAATGCCCCAGCGGTAACTGGTTCAATCGTTTTTCCAGCTCCGATTATGCCGATCAAGAGATAAGGTATTACCAACAATACAAGAATTGGGAACAGTAGATAACCAATTGAATCGGATTCAAAACGGGCTCGAAAAAATTGAATTTGGGTTATAAATCCATGTTTTTTCCCAAAAGCCCATAATCGAATACCAATAAGAAAAAAGATAGCTGCATGTACTAAACCGCTTATTGAAGCCATCAACCCATAGGTTCCAATTCCCCTCTCAAATGACTTTCCAGTTGAACCAACAAGAGCAAAAGCGGTCATTGTAGTCCCGAATACACTCATCAAAAGCAAAAAGGGGCCAATACTGTGACTAGCCACGAAGTAATCTTTGCTCGTACCTCTGAAAAGTCGATTACTGAAAAGTCCCAAAGCAAGTAGGAGACATAGGTAGCCAATGATTACAAACAATGTTGTCATTTTATTTTCCGAATTAGAATGAATGAAGTAGCTTAGCGTTCCTCCTCCGCAAATTCCTCCAAATCATTAGGCCATGCATATTTAATAGCTAACCCGCCCAAGCAAGCGCATGCTATAGAGAAAGCAGCATGATAGGCAAGACCAACGGGCATAAAACCCAAAATCAAGTCGGCATTTTCCCACCACCAAAAATCTTGGTGCAATAGAAATAGCAGTAAAAAAAGTATCCAAATAAATTTTCGTTTCATGAATTATTTCCCAATAGCGTACAAGTGCGTTTGCGTTCCAATATACAAGACGCCGTTGGCAACCACTGGAGAACTGTAAACTGGTGCCCCCATATCCACAGTTTTAACTTTCGGTTTAGTTTTTCCATGGTCCATGATTAAAATATCACCATCTTCATTACCCAATATTACTTTTCCATTTGCAACGAGTGTAGAACCCCAAATTCGGCTGAAAGAATCGTGTGTCCAATAAACCTTGCCGCTATTAGCGTCTAGACAATGTATTAGTCCAGCATACTCTGCTAGATAAACTAAATCATCTGCAACTGAAACTGTCGAAATGGTACGCCCAACATCGGTGTATTTCCAAATAACATTTCCGTTTTTCGCATCTATGCAAGATAGTCGCCCAACCCCGTCTCCATGCTCTGGATCCTGACCAATCGCACAGTATATCTTATCTTTATACAAAACCGGTGTGCCAATCAATTCACTTGGTCCAGGAGGAGTTGCGTAAGGAATTTTCTTTCTCTCTTTATCTTTTCTGTAACTTGGCTCGTTACAATCAACCTTCCATAGGGGCTCATAGAGTTCATATCCATCTTCATCTTTAATGGTTTTATTCTTATATCCGTAACAAATTCCATCTGTTCCACCCCAAAAAAGCATTTCCTGATTATTTACTCTACCAAATGTAAGCGATGACCATGCAGCATGTAATGCGAATTGGCTTGCTCCAGAGCCGTCTTCGCCGACCAATTCGCCAGTATTTTTATTTAATGAAATCCAACTTGGAGATAATGGACTTGGTATATTTGTATGCGACCAGTCGACCCCATTAGATGTGGCAACATAGACATTTTCACCTACTATAACTGGAGAAGAGCTGGTTACATTATGAGGAAAGACTCCCAATTCATCTCTCATGTCATACATCCAAAGAATATCCGCATCTAATTTTGTATTAAGTTCATCACTTAAACCCTTCGGTTTTATATATTCATCCTCATTTTTGAAAGGTCCGTCATTTCCATCAGCCAACCCATTGATGTCGAGACAAACCACTTCGCATCGATTCGTAACTACATATACTTTATCTCCCTCTACTGCAGCAGAAGAGCATATGCCGATGTATTCCCAATCGCTAACCTTGCCTGCACCTAGTTTTGGTATTACAAGCTGCCATTTTAATTCACCAGTTTTTTCGTCCAAGCACATGACCACACCGCGATCACCCTTCTTTCCAAGATCTCTTGGCGATTCATTATTTGTACCAACAAAAACTCTACCGTTCCCAATTGTTACATTTCCATAAGCCTGAGACCCGAGTTTTGCTACCCATTTAATATTTTTTGTTGTTTGCATATCAACAACCTCATCATCACTCATCTCACCAGGATCAAATTCAAAAGAAACTCCGGTTTCAATGGATACCATGTTTCTACTTCCATCTTTTCCCCAGATTGGCCAATCCTCAGCATTAAGGGTAAAAGTTATGAGAAAAAAACTAAATAATAATTGCGTTTTCATAGTGATTTAAAATTTAGAACTACTTATTGTATGTGATCTGAAGGTTATCAAAATATACTTTTTTCTTACTCTGCGGCGACATTGCATATACACCGGGAGCACCTTTTAAATGCGGATCTTTGTGATTTACCTCAAGATTCCAACTGTCCGGCTCATCAGTATCCTTAAGCCATGCTTTAGCCCGGATCATGCCAGTACCATCATCCAAAATATCTACTCTGGTTTTTAAATTGTACCAAGTTTTTGTTTTAAAAGAAAAAGGTACAGAATGTCTAAAACGATCATAATTGGAAACGACTTCTAGCTTTTGACTATTACCAATCAGGGCAAAAATGTATCGCTGGTTAATCAAACCAATGTTTGACTTTATCCGGCGATCCCCGTCAGTCATAACTTCAGCCTGTGCAGTGTAGTTGCTCAAATCTTTATGACCGATAAAATTTATAGCTCGCTGAAAAAGAACACGATCAAGAGTATTACCTGCTACCATATTTCCGTCGAAATCCTGTATTTGCCACCTCATTCTAGCACCTAACCAAGAAAGGGGTGCATAAGAAAATGAGATAGCATCTGAACTTTTATTTGAAAGTGAAAAACCCTGTTCAAAATCTTCGGAATAAGGCAATTCAGGAAGAACCCGACCGCGTGTGATACCAAATAAATTTCCATCTGTAACCCGAATTGCGCCAGCAGATAATTCAGCGTTTAGCTCAGCAGTCAAAATTCCCTGTTTGTTTAGTGATGCATCTACTTCTGACTTAACCTTGGCGGTGGGGGGAATCCATTTTTCCCAAGTCAACTTTTTCGACACTGCCTCCTCATTGTTGAATCTTTCAATCCTCTTCCCTCTCGCATCTAAAGCATATACATCAAATTTTTGAGTCTCACCAGCCTTAAGGCTAAATTCAGAAGGTACTACTTGTAATGAAACTGCGTTACTGGAAGGTGCATCTTGGGAAAAATGTTTTAATTCTTCCATTCGATTTGTAACAAAAGCTGGAGCTGGAAGATCTTTCCCAAAACAATATAGTTTTTTCTTTGATTGGACAAATACCCTACCGTGAGCTGCTGCTGGTGCTGCTAGACATGCGGAACCCAAATCGATCTCGCTTAGAACTTCACCCTGATTGCCAAGATCTTTAACAATAAATACTTTTCCATCAAACATGGGAACATATAATTTACCATCAGCCAAAGTTGGAGAAGCATGAATTTGATCTGGTGCGAGTTTGAGTACCCAGTGCTCCTCACCCGTATCGGCATCAATACAAACCAACTCACCGCGCTTAATCGTAGTGTATACACGCCCTGAATTGTAAACTGGCGTGCTTGTAAAAGATTCCATTTTATTATTTCTCCAAATCTCATCTTCTTTTCCCAAAATAAGGATTTCTTCACCAATGTTAGGTAATTGATCAGGTTTTTTAATGGCGACCATCCTGCCGATAACCGTACTATCAATGTTTTCCTTTCCATGGATTGCAATAATCGAGTTTTTATGTATGACAACCCCGGCATTCACACCTCCATAAGACATTTGAAAACGCCAAAGTGGTTGGCCAGTTCTTGCATCAATACAGACAACATGGCCACAACCTGTACCGCTGTAGAAAACTCTTCTTCCATCGGGAAGATCTTCAAAAATTAAAGGTGCGAATGAACTATCCTTTGGAGTTATACCGGGCGTAGAAGTCCAGACTAGATCTCCTGTCTCTTTATCAAAGGCATAAAATCTATCTCTTGCCGGACCCTGTTTACCCCAATTTGCAGTAATCGCATGTATGATCACCAAATGACCGTCAACACATGGTCCTCCCGTTCGTCCATTTGGAAAAGTAAGCCGGGCAAATTCTTCCATAAGTGAACGTTCCCAAAGTTTTTTACCATCTGAATCGTATCCTATTAGCAAACCAGGGCTTGTCTGGAAATAAATATTTCCGCTAGAGGGGTCTACACAAGCCGCACCGACTCCGTAACGATTATAAACTATATCACTAATAAAATCACTATGTAAGCGTTCCCATAAAATATCTCCTGTAGTTGCGTCAAAACACACCAATGCTTCCTTTAAGTCATCTTCGACACCGTAATATCCAAATTGATAAACCTTACCACCGGCAATTACTGGGACTCCACCTCCTTGTATGTCATGGGTCCACAGGAGAGAATTTGTAAAGTCATTTGGTAAGCCANTTTGCNNCGAAGCACCCGTGCCAGCTGGACCACGCCAAAAAAGCCAATTTTGATCACTTTCATAAGAAACTGGGCTTATACTTGGTTTAGATTTTTCATCCTTAACTATTTTTGGAGTACACCCTAAGGATAGTAGGATAAGAGTGAGAGTAAGAAAGTAGAATTTCAGCATTTATTTAGTACGTTTTGATTAAACCAAGTTAGAATTTAGTACTTGTATGTACTATCTTGTCAATTATAGATATCAATATTTCCAAATTTTAATTAATGACGGATAGTAATGTTACAGAAAAAAAATTACCTGCGTTGGTTCGAGATGCTTGGCACGGTTTAAATCGAATTTTTTTNAATAAGATTAAAAAAATTGGTCTTACACCTAATCAATACACCGCATTGAGGTGGATTCATACAGATAAAAAGAGAGATTTTACTCAAGCAAGACTTGCTGAACTAATGAATACTGATGCAAATAATATTTCTGCTTTGGTAACCAGAATGGAAAAACTTAATCTTATTAAGAGAATTTCGGGTTTNAACGACAAAAGGCAGAATAATATCAAACCGACTAAGTTAGGAAGCGATTTATTTCAGAAAGGCAGAAAAATAGCAGAAAAAATAGAAAATGATTCCTTATCTTGTTTTTCTAAAAAAGAAAGGGAGGATTTTAAAAATTTACTAGACAAGCTTTCCAATCAAATTGAATTTGAAAAAAANAATTATAAATAAATNATTACTAATTATCTCCCATCTGTAAGCATACTAATTTACCTTTGGAACTTCTNCATAACATCTTTCCNTTNATATAAGTAGGCGGAGTCCAATTTGTTTTTCCAGATAAAACTTGAAATCGCACAAGTTCATTAAAAATATCAGGGTTCGAACTGGCCAAAGATAACTCACCTGTATCACTCAAAATCACAAGCGTATCCTGAACTAAAAGTACAGTACCAAGTCCGTATCCTTTTACAGACCATTTTTCTCTACCAGTTTCCAGNTCTAAACAGAAAAATTTTGACTGTTCAGATCGTGCACCCGCTTGTCCATGAATTCCATAACCAAATTTTCCTTTACGAACTAAGCTTGCCATCTGACAGGAAAATGACTCGGATTCCCAGATTGATGACGGTAAACGAGGAGCAAAATTTACAAACGCAGCTCCTTTTCCGTAAGCAGATGAAATAAATATTTTGTCACCCATTATAATCGGTTGGGCTGCATTAATTCCATATCTTGTAGAATGATTGTATCTTTTTAGAACCTCCCCATTTTCAATATTGTGGATGAGAACTCCAAAATTATTAAAAACTACAACTTGATCTGATTTCTCTCCATAGAGTATTGGGGATGCGTAGCCCGCTTCACTATCACCACTTTTCCATATAAGGTCGCCATTAAGAGAGTTTAAACAAATCAATGAGCCATTAGATGAACCAGTTTCTAAAATAATTTTATTATCTACTAATAAAGGTGAACCCGAAAAACCCCACATGGGTCGTTTACCACCAAAATCTTTAATGATGTTCTTTGTCCATATAATTTTGCCACTCAATGAATCCATTGCATATAAATCACCTTCATGACTACAGACATAGATTTTATCTTCGCGGATAGAGGGAGTTGCTCGACTTCCGCCGTCAAAATATTTTGGGTCTTTTGAGCAGGGATAACTATGTTTCCATTTCATTTTACCATTAACCAAATCGAGGCAATAAAGTGTATTTCTTCCGTCTTTATACCCTTGCGTGTAACAATATCCGCTTGATTCAATAACAGAGGAATAACCTAGGCCAACATCAAAGCTCCATAGTTTGGCTGGTTCTTCATTTTTCCAATCTAATCTTAAACCACTTTCATTCGAGACTTGATTTCTTAAAGGTCCTCCAAAATTAGGCCAATCAATTTTTGCAGATAGACATAATGCGTAAGATAAATAAAATAATACATAAATCCTCATTGGACCTAGGTTTTAAGTTAATTTTATACTGTCAATGCTCTATTTTAATAAATTAAAGTGGTCCAATAATATTTTTCCCATCATAAGTTAGGCTGATCGATAGACCATCTGCATAGTGACCAGAAATATCAGGGAGCAGAGCACCTGGCCCAGTCTTCTTTGCAGTCATAGATACAATTACATAATCTGTTCCTGCAGGTAATTCAAAATCCTCATTTATTTCTTCCCAAGTAGTCGGGTTGATATCACTCTCTAGGGAGACAGATTTATGGCCAATGGATAGATTTTGAGATTGTTCATTTGATAAAACTGCATGAAATGAGAGTGAAAATTCGGTAGAATCGGAATTCATATTATATCCCTGATTGAATAATAAAGTAGTCTGAATTTGTGGTGACAAACCGTCTTTTGAATTCGGTAATTCACTAACATCTAGCACCTTAACTGTTTCCGAAACCTTAGCAGTCTTCGAATCAACATCCACGATTAAAGGCGAAAACTTCATCATCTGATCACCAGTCTTAGGAACCACGCCATTTTCCATAGGAACTGATATATGCTCAGCTCGACTCCAATGAGAGACTTTATTTCCAAAGAAAACAATTCCTCCTTCACCAAAAGTTTTCTTAGATTTTAAAATTTCTATACCATANATAGCATCTGCACTNGCAGNCTTTGAAGTTCCAAGCGAAGTATTGTAAGGTAAATTTTCAATATTGCTTGATTGGATCAATTTAAANTNGCTTTNTGGGGAGATTGGGGTNNTGGNTNCNANACTCTGTNNTGCAAAGCTTGNACCCTGTTCGACAACTTGAGTGCTACCNGAAAAATNAGCNTNCNNACTGTTAGTGTGGATCCACCACACTCCAAAGAGAGCAACAANCGNAGCTGCAACCGATANAAACCAAGGNAAAAAGCTNACNTTNTGGCTNNTTCTAATGGATTCTNTTTTATCTTCAATNGAAGCAGTNTCCCAATGCANCAAAGATTCTTGCAAAGTTAATTGGGTGTATCTGTTTCTTGCTTCTTTACTATNTTCCAATAGTGAATTCAANTTTTTAAAATCACTTTCAGTAAAATCACCATC
The DNA here is from genome assembly GCA_002694035.1 of Opitutia bacterium. Classification (GTDB taxonomy): domain Bacteria; phylum Verrucomicrobiota; class Verrucomicrobiia; order Opitutales; family Seribacteraceae; genus Seribacter. The sequence continues at coordinate 31,187 of NZKY01000052.1, read as the reverse complement.
AAAAACTTTAGATGTAAGTATATCAATCTCTTCGAAACTGTCTTGTTGTGAATTCATGGGATATATAGTTTTCACAAATACATTAGCAAAAACAGAGATTTTCTTACATTTTTTTTATTTTTTATGCATCAAGTTTAGCCTCAACTGATGGAAGCTTCATTTTTACACAATCAATCAATTTGATTCTGATTCTATGTAGAGTTGCAGAAACTGAGCCCATTGGCCTTTTTAAAGTTTTCGAAATCTTGTCCAAGCTGTAATCTTCTCGAAAGCGTAATTGAGCCATACTTTTCATGTGCTTTGGCAATAGTTCATAACAAATCTGAAGTGCTTTTCGTGTAAGTTCAATCTGTTTTAAATCTGCTGACTCCTCAGCAAGATTGTCAATGATTTCTTGGCTGAAATAAAGTTTACTCCGTTTAAATTTTGAAATGTGACCCATTACCTGATATCGAGCAATATTGAATGCCCAGCCTTGAAAATGTCCTTTTGGGTCATACTCATTTGCTTTTTTACAAAGGATTAAATTGGTTTCTTGAAGTATATCCTCCGCTTCCGTTCTGTTAGGCAATAAAGTCAGGATGTACGCATACAAAGGCTTCTGCAGAGCGGTTAACTTTTTAGAAAATTCAAAGGATATGGAGTCTTCAGACAAACTCAATTTATGGAAAATGGAATAATTTGTTTTGTCAACCCTATGCTAGGTTTTCAAAATTATGAATAAATCCAATTCCAATTGAAACAGATTGCAAAAGGATGAGATTATCTACTTGATCAGCAAATGCAACCATGGCAAAGCATTTTGCTGATTATTATCACACTGGTCGTCTTTGGCTTTGGTTTCTATTATGACCAAGTCAAAAAAAATTCGGACCTGGCACTTGAGTATTCTTTTATAGAATCAACAGCTAATGAAAATGCTGAAAATAATTTGTCTGGAACCATAAAACAGGTTCCCCTTGAAGGTTCATCTGCGTGGGCAGAAACTAAGATCGTTCTAGAAGTCCCCACAACCAACTCGAATCTCATATATTTACATAAAGAAGCCTTAAGTGGTGATGTAATTCATTCCTTATTAATACAAGATTTAGATAATAGCCCAACTGCAAAGGAAATGATTTTCAGCCCCTTTTTAAACGAAATTTTTATCGAACCTGAAAAAGAAATTCTGAGATCTCTCTTTTCAATCAGTCACCAACCAAATTTACCCAATCACTTAAAAATTACTATACGGGGACACACTCTAAAATCTTCCTCTTTATTAACCAAATTGATTGTAGATACCTATAAAAATTCAATCGAAAAAGAAATTTCAAGTTCTCCGATTCATCCTGATTTAGCAGAATTAAAGGACACTATTTTAGAACTTGAAAAAAACCAGATTGAATTGGCGGAGCAAATACAAGAAGAAAACCAAAACAACAATGTAAAATCAATTGAAGAAGTTGCGATTCGTTCAGAACTAATGCAAGTTTCTCATGATTTAAAATCACACGAACTTGCACTCCGAGATATAGAAAAAATACATCGAAACAAAAAAGAGCCAAAAGAATTTTTAACTATTCATTCTCTTGCGAATTTTGGAAATGTACAAGATATAATATCCAAAATTGAACAATTAAAAACTATGCTTACAAATCGCCCTTTAGAACCAATCATGGAAAATGAAGTTAAAAAAAATCTGACATCACTTGAAAAGTCTCTTTATCAAGAGTTGGCAAATGGAATAATAGAAATTAAGAAAATTTCGCAGGAGGCGATAAAAAGAAAATCTGAACTCCTAAAAAAGCTCTCCGACTTAGAAGTCAAAAAAAACGAAATTCATTCTTATCATCCCAGTTTCAAACTGCTTAGAGCTATAAAAAAACAAATTGATGAAAAGAAATCTGAGTTCTCAGCAAGGTATCAACAATGGCAAAAAGTTAAGCAGGGTCTCATCTTCAAAAAAGCTTCTTAGGACAAAAGTTCGTCCACATAGTTTCTTTGATTAAATAATTTATTTGCCTGTGCAAAAATCGCGGTTGTAGACTGCATTTTTATCTCAGTTCTTGCTAATCTGCTTGCTGTAATTGCCATATCAACATCTTCTATTCGAGAGAGTGCTTGCTCTTGATTAGTAAGGTGTCTTTCAAGTCCGGATATTTCTGATTTTAGACGAGATTCATTAGCACCGGTCAATGCTATTTTGTCTATTACATCCTCCTGTGCTGTTAAAACTCTCGTTAACGCATCTTTGGCATTTGATAAAGAAGTTAAATCAATAGTTGTGCTAGGCAGGAATCTCTTAAAACTAATTTTTGACATTTCAAAAAAGCTTCCTGATACATCATTATTAACCTGTAAGTTATTTGGATCACTTTCTCTTAAATATCCAGTTGGTACCGTACTTGTTAAACGCAAATCATTCCACTCCCCATCTGTTGAAAGAATTTGCAAAGCATCTTCATTACCACCTGAATCATTAGGCTCATTTGGATCATTCCAATTTTCATAAGCACCATTGGGTGCATATCCAGCTGAACCAATACCTTTCCCTTGCCAAAATTGACGACCTATGCCGCCGTTTTCTAATCCTTCAGGTCCTTCAACCCATCGCCAATCTCCTTCACTTGTTTGGTCACTACCTCCTAACCAAAGAGCAATGTTGGTGGCTGCACCTCTAAGTTGTCTATCTATTTCATCCTGTTCATCTGATGATGTAATTGTTGCCATGTAATGATTAAATTCAGGATCAGATGAATTCGTTGCGGCAGCATGAGCTCGAGCATCAACCCAAGAAATGTTTCCTGTGTTTATTACCGCGTACTTTGTATTGCGGAACAAATCCTGACCATTGAATTGTTCAATATCTATCTGCAGAACATGTTCACGTAATTCTTGAAACTCTTTGTTGTAATTCTCTCTATCCGCATCAGATTTTGTAACATCTAGTGCCATAGATGCTAACTGAGACATTCTTTCATAAATTCGATTAACATTACTCAACGCACCAGTTTGTACCTGGGTATATGAGAGAGCATTTTGCAATCCAAGGGTAACTCCCCTTAATCTTTTAAGCTCGCTGCGGTGTTTAATTTTAGCCACTAAGGCTCCAGCATCATCTGTGGATTTCTCCACTTTTACACCGGAGGACAATTTATCAATATGCATCTGTCTTTCTCGTTGAATTTGATCCATATCACGAGATAAACGAGATGCAAAATTATGTGCATCTGAAACAATCATTTGTAAATTTGGTTGAGGTTAAGTCTTCATATTTAAAAAATTTATTAATTTAGAAGTTCTTCTACATAATTCCTTTGGTTAAATAATTTGTTAGCCTGTCCAAAAATTGCCGTTGTAGACTGTAATTTAATCTCTGTTCGAGCTAACCTGCTGGCAGTAATAGCCACATCAACATCTTCAATTCTTGAAATTGACTTTTCCGCCTCAATCGTAAGTTTTTCATTAGAAAAAATTTCTTTTTCTAATCTAGATATCGAAGCTGCCCCAATGGCCCTAGCATCTGATACCCCGCTCAATACATTATTCAAAATACCAGTTGCTCTTTTAGCATTCTCTATGGAATCGACACTAACCATGGAACTAAAAATGAACTTTTGAAAGAGTGCATTGCCTATTTCAAAACCACTTCCATTTACATGATCATTAACAATTAAATTTCCTTGGTCTGTTTCGCGAACATATCCAGTTGGTTGCAGTCCGGTACTAAAAGTGCCAATATTAGGTAGATCATTCCAAGACCCTGCGGGAGAACTCCCTTGACTAATTTGTAAATAATCCTCTCCGTTTACGGGATCAAACCAAGGACTATTGTTTGGTTCATTTTTTCCCCAGTTTTTGAATCTTCCTTGAACGGAATTACCACTGTAGTTTCCACTCCAAAAAGGAGTTCCTGTTCCACCATTTGCTTTCCCTTCAGGTCCTTCCGTCCATCTCCAGTCACCTTCTGTCCCAACATCTTTGCCACCTAGCCAGGCATTAATACCCACCTCTCCTATCTGAAATGCAATTTCTGCCTGTTCGAGTTCGGATGTTATTGTAGCAAGATAATGATCATTATGTGAATCGGAAGAATTTAAGGAATCTACTTCGGCTTTGGAGTCGGTCCAGTTAATTGGACCAAATTTGTTAATTAGGGTATATGATTTGTCCCTAAACAAATTAACCCCGTTGAATTTTTCCTTACTTATTCNCAGTGCTGTNTCACGAAGTTCCTGAAATTCTTTTTCATAATTTTCTCTATCGNAATCACTTTTGGTGATATCCATTGCCATGGCTGATAATTGAGCCATCCGATCGTAAATTTTNTGCACGGACGCAAGTGCTNCATCTCTTACCTCAAGATAAGATTTTGCATTCTGAAGATTTGCATTTACTCGTCTTAATCTTTTAAGCTCACTTTCTTGAACAATTTTGTTCGATAAAGCCCCAACATCATCAGAAGATTTTTCCACTTTTCTACCGGAGGAAAGCTTTTCTATATGATGCTGCCTAATTTGCTGGATATTGTCTAAGTCACGTGAAATGCGTGAAGCGAAATTATAGGTATCTGAAACTATCATTTTTATTTTAAGTCGTCTTTGTACAACNGAATAAAGAAACTTAACGAAACGATGGAAATTACCATAAACACATGCTGTNAGCATGTGGGAGTAAAATTGTGACATCCTTGTCGTTATGTTTTGACGCTAATCAAGTTTTGGGCAGGTATCTTCCTGAACCTGCACCGTGTACNTGGATTAATTCATAATTTTGAACATTTAAATTAGTGGTTTTTGATTAGACTCAGGTTAATTCAATACAGAAAAACCATTGTCATTAAGGAATTGTACACAACATGAGAGAGTACCTTCACAGGTACGAAAAATGATAAAAATTAAATTCAGTCTTAAATAAAATAAGACCCATTTAAACGACAACGACTAACCTCCCTGTTAAGCCGGAACCAGTAATTTAACTGAGGTCACATCCATGTGACACCTTAATAATCGGATTAAAAATAAATTACTTTAATTTTAATCTACTTTTTCTTTTACGAAGTTTCACCGAAGGGTCATATTAAAAGTTCAAATTTTGTGAATTTAAGAAGTAAAAGAGAGCAAAAAGAGAATGGTTTTTCCTTGTTTCAGGCATTTCCTATTCTTCATGTTTTTTCCAACTACACCATGAAAGTAATGGGTGCAGATTGTAAATCTGCACTCAATGTTGCCCTACTTGCAATACCACAAGGAATGGCTTATGCCTTAATTGCTGGTCTACCCATCCAGTATGGACTTTTAGGTTCTTCTGTAGCTGCTTTGTTTGGAAGTTTATTTTCAAATTCAAGATTTATTACACTCGGGCCCACAAATGCTACATCCGTTTTACTTTTTGGAGTTTTTGCAAGTTTGGGTCTTATCAATCAAGAAGGAATGGGTTCGGAAAAAGCAATTGAAGTATTACCTTGGATTCTCTTCTTTGCCGGCCTTTTTCTTATCGTTGCCTCTATTCTCCGAATTTCCTTTATGATTCAATTTGTTTCGAGAACTGTGATAACAGCTTATGTTACTGCGGCGGCGGCATTAATAATTGCTAACCAAACAAAGCATATTTTTGGATTAGAATTAGATTCTAGTGATCCGGTTGCAACTTTTTGGCAAATTGTATATGCGACGGCACGAGTATTTAATGAATTTTCAGCTTCCGCTATTCTGATTAGCGGCATTACTGCAGTAATATTTATTACACTCCAATATAAATTACGAACGCTGCCCAATGTCGCAATTACCCTAATAATTATCTCCGTAATCAATCAGGTTTTTAAGGAATCAATTGGCTTTGTCCATACACTTTCCAGCTTCGATACATCCCTTTGGCTGACGCCAAACATAAGTGTTAAATCCCTCAATGATTACGGAAGTACTATTTTATCTGCATCTTTAGCAATCGCTTTACTTTGTCTACTTGAGGGTCTTTCTATTGGAAAATCTCTTGCTGCAAGAGCTGGAAGTAGAATTCAAACCAACAGGGAAACCTTTTCAATTGGAATGGGTAACATTGGGTGCTCACTGCTATCAGGTATGCCAGCATCAGGTTCTCTTACTCGCTCAAGCCTGAATGTAGAATCCGGAGCAAAAACAAGTGCCTCAAATCTATACGCCGGGATCTTTGTTATTATTGGATATTTTTCACTCGGAAATATCGTTCAGTATATTCCAATTGCATCTCTTGCCATGTTGGTTGTCTTTATCGGATTTTCATTAATTAAAACAAGACAGATCCAAGCCGTTTCACGTGCCACGCGCTCTGATGCCATAACATTCACAGTTACTCTGTTGGTTGGATTATTATTCTCATTACAACTTGCTATCTTCGCAGGGGTTGTCACATCTATCATTTTGTTTCTTCGAAAAGTAGCTGAACCAGAAATGGTGGAATATGGTTACAACGAATCTGGTGAACTTGCTGAACTGTCTCCCAAAACCCGCAGACCGGAACCTGAGGTCTCAATTGTTCATGTCGAGGGAGAACTATTTTTCGCCGCAGCAGATTTATTCTATGAACAAATTAGACGGGTTGGAGAAGATCCAAACCTCAGAGTTCTAGTTTTAAAATTATTAAATGCCCATCATATGGATGCCACATCGGTTATGGCACTTGAGGAGCTTTTAGATTACTTAAAAGAAAAAAACTGTCATGTTCTTCTCTGCGAAGTACGTAAAGATGTGTTGCGGATCTTTAAAAATTCCGGCGTTCTTTCAAGAATTAACAGAAAAAATATTTTCCCTCACATCGCAAGCAATCCAACTTTATCAACAGCAAAGGCAATAAAGAGAGCAAAAGATTTAACAACGGGACAGAATGCCAAAGTAACGATATTCGCCGATCAAATTGAAAATAATTGATTTATTGAAGAGCACTTTTTCTCTTTGCTTTCATTACTTCCAGATTTTCTAAAAAGTGATCGTGAGTGAAGTTTTCAATTGCTTCTTTTTCCATTTCTAAAAGATGAAGTTCTTCATTTAAGTGTTCATCTTTTTCATTGTCAGGTAGACTTACTATCTTTCCTAGAACTACAGAAATCTTCGCATTTATATCATCCAACTTTTTTGCCTGCGAATCTTCTTCAGATGTATCTTTTGTAGATTCAAGAAATCGGGTATGATTGAAATTTTTTAGGGCCTTTTGCTCCTCGCTTAAGGAAAAAATTTGTTTATTAAGGTCCAAAATTAGCTTTTCTTGTTTTTCGATTGTTTCAGAAGAAAGTCCCTGCTTGGTTAATTTTTTTTCAGCATTTTTTATTCGTGTTTTTAAAAGCTTGATTTTCCATTCCAATTTTTTGGATTTAGAAGATAAATTCTTTTTGGGTTCAAGCATTCCCTTTGCTTTTATAAATGTAGTGTGACCAGCATCTTCCAAAGATTGAAGTTCTTTTCGTAAAACTTCAATTTCTCCCTTGCAGGACTCTATATCAGCTGGATTAGAAGGAGTATCCTGCTGAAGCTTTTTTAATTGTGAACGAAGATTTAATATCTTCATTCTTACCTGCGATCTGATAGCCTTGTCTTTAGCGGAAAACTTTGAGGGGTGCATAATAATAAAATTTATATTAATCCCTTTGGTTGCAAATAAAAATTTGCATTAATTGATATCGTAAAATTTGTTTGTATTGTAGAAGGTCTGATGAGCTAATACCTCGGGTTTAATTCCATATTTTTCGCATATAAAATTTCCGAGGTGTCTAAGATAGCCCGGCTTATTACTTTTTCCCCTCTTGGGTTCCGGAGTTAAATAAGGACTGTCTGTTTCTAAAATCAAATTTTCTAATCCTTGTTTCATAGCAGCCTCTCTTAAACTGTGATTTTTTTTATAGGTCAATATTCCGGTAAACGATGCGTGCCCACCTCTATCATTAAGTATTCTTATTTCTTCAATTCCCTCTGAAAAACAATGAAATAAAACACGATTCCAATTAACCCCTTTAGATTCTAAAATTTCAATACAGTCACTGAAAGAATTTCTCGAGTGAACAATGATAGGCAGATCATATTTAATTGCCAAATCTAGCTGTTTGGAAAAGGCAACTTTTTGAAAACCAACCAGAGCTTTTGCAGAACTTTTATCTTTTGGAAGGTGGAAATAATCTAATCCAATTTCTCCTAATGCTACTGGATGAAATTCATCTCCGATAAAAGGCTCAATTTTTTCAATTTGAATTTCAAATTTTTCATCAACATAACATGGGTGTAGTCCAACAGAATAATATACGAAGCCTGAATATTTTTGGGATAAATTTTGATATAAATTCCAATCTTCCAAGGAAGTTCCAACAGCCGTCAATCGGATTACAAAATTCGACTTGGCATGAACTAGAATTTCATCAAGGGTTCCGTTGTCAGAAAAACTTTTTAGATGACAATGACTATCAAACCATTTCATCTACTCGACTGATTCAAGAAGCTTTGACATAATAAGTTAAAGTACTTTTTTTCTTCAAGTTTACGATAAAATAGCAAAACCTTAACTTTTTAAATATGGAAAATATTATTATCCTTGGAACAGGATGTGCCGGACTGACAGCCGGCATTTACACTGCTAGAGCCAACCTTAACCCTCTTATTCTAGAAGGTAAACAACCTGGAGGACAACTAACAACCACATCTGAAGTAGAAAACTTTCCAGGTTTTCCAGAAGGAGTTGATGGGTACACCCTTATGGATCAACTTCGCAAACAGGCTACACGCTTTGGAGCAAAAATTGAAAATTCTTTTATTGAAAAAGTGGATTTGAACGGAGAAATAAAGATATTGATTGCCGGAGAGAAAAAATTTGAAGCTCGAGCAGTCATAATCGCTACGGGTGCCGCCCCTCGACTCCTCAACATTCCAGGAGAAAAAGAAATGTATGGAGGAAAAGGAGTCACTACCTGTGCAACCTGCGATGGAGCTTTTTACAGAAATATGGATGTTGTGGTGGTTGGTGGAGGAGATTCGGCCTGTGAAGAAGCTCTTTTTCTGACAAGATTTTGTTCGAAAGTAACCCTCATACATAGAAGGGATAAATTAAGGGCTTCCAAAATTATGGCTGAAAGAACTTTAGCTCATGAAAAAATTAATGTCGTGTGGGATTCCTTCGTTACCGAAATAATACCTGACGAAAGTGGTAAAACGAATGGGGTTAGAATAGAAAACTCAAATACTAATGAAACAACAGACATTAGTTGTAAGGGTGTTTTTATCGCAATTGGACATGTTCCCAATACCCAATGCTTTTGCGGTATTTTACCCATGGACTCAAACGGTTACATATTACCAGAATCAGGATCACAAGTTAAGACTTCCCTTCCAGGTGTATATGTAGCCGGTGATTGCGCTGATCATATCTATCGACAAGCAATAACCGCAGCAGGTATGGGATGCCAGGCTGCAATTGAGGCTGAAAGATGGCTGGCCGAACTTAATAGTTAAATTTGTGGGTGATCAAAGTTCTGAGCTCAATATTGCTGGTTTTCTCGATAAAGCTTCAAGATTGTTTCCCAATCAAAAAGCAATTATTTCTGCAAAAGAAAGTTCTTTTTCTCCACGTACTTTTAAAGAGTTAAACGATGAAACAGTAAGGTGCTAAGCGTTTCTCCATGATAAAAAAATAATCAAAGGGGACAAAGTACTTTTAGCTGTTAGACCTGGATACGAACTAATCCTAATTGCATTTTCTCTATTTAGAATTGGGGCTATCCCCATAATCATTGATCCTGGGATGGGAATTAAGGCTTTTTTGAAATGCATAAAAAATACAAAGCCTGATGCCCTAATTGGTGTATCGATGATTTTTCTATTAAAATTCTTTTTTAAATCCTCCTTTTTTTCGATTAGAAAAAATATCCTGATTAAGAATAACCATCTTGATCAACAAATTAAAACTATCCACGAGGATAAATTCGTCTCTCCTGCTGCATGCAATATGAAATCATTAGCAGCAGTGGTTTTTACCTCCGGTTCAACTGGCCCACCAAAAGGAGTAGAATACACACATAAAATGTTTAATGCACAAATTAATCATTTGAAAAATGATTTTCAAATATGTGAAGGAGAAGTCGACCTTGCGACCCTCCCCATTTTTTCCCTATTTAACCCTGCATTAGGTGTGACTTCAATCATACCTGAAATGGATCCACGCAAACCCGCATTGGCTAAAAGTAATTTGATTGTAGAAACAATACAAAATTTTAAGGTAAACACATCTTTCGCCTCACCAGTTATTGGCGATAAAATTTTCCAATTTTGTAGAGCGAATAAAATTAAACTGCCAAGCATGAAAAGAATTTTTTTGGCAGGTGCATCCCCCCATCCAAAACTGGTTGAAGGATTATCAAATATTCTTCCAAATGGAAAAGTTATTGTCCCCTATGGAGCAACTGAATCTTTGCCAATCTCTTCCACGGACCACAAAGAAATTAGTGGTCTATATGATGATACATCTCAGGGAAATGGATCGGCTTTAGGTAAACCATTGAATGGTATTACCATTAAAATTATGCCCATCACACAAGCTCCATTCGATTCAGAGCCTAATTACCCAAATGAACTAGAATCTGGAAAAATTGGCGAAATTTGTGTAAGTGGTGCGGTAGTAAGCGAAAAATATTTTCAAATGCCTGGTGCGACGCTGGATTCAAAATTTAAAATAAATGAAAAAATTTTTCACCGAATGGGAGACCTTGGTTACTTTGATCATAATGGTATCTTAAGATTTTTAGGCAGAAAAGCAGAAAGATTCATGACCAAAAACGGAATACTTGAAACTGAAAGATGTGAACCGATTGTTAATTCGTTTGATGAAGTTTATCGCTCTGCATTGATTGGAATTGGAAAAGAAAAAACCAAAAGACCATGCTTGGTGGTGGAACTTAAGAACCAACTCACTCAGAAAAAAACCGATCAATTAAAAAGGGATATATTAAAGAAATTAAATGAATATCTCCCAAAATTTGAATTTCCGTATATTGTTTTTCAAAAATCATTACCGGTTGACTCAAGACATAACGCAAAAATACATCGTCTTTCATTAGCCAAAAAATGGACAAGAAAATTGGAAAACGCATTATAAATTTTAAATGAAAATAATTGTAACGGGTGGTCGGGGCTTTATTGGATCATATATTTGCGAGAAGCTTTCCGCTTTAGGTCACGAAGTTCACACCATTGGTCGATCTAAAGGTAAGCCTTCTGATACATGTGATCAAAAATGTTTTCATCATCAGTACGACCTCATAAAAGATACTCTTCCAGATAAGCTACTGGAAGGTGCTGATCTTTTCTTTCATGTTGCTGCCAAGGCAGGGGTTTGGGGTAAATACCATGACTTTTACGAATCCAATGTGACTGCTACCGACAATATTATTCAATATTGCAAGGCTTATGATATCAAAAGGCTTATTTACACAAGCACTCCGAGCGTAGTTTTCTCTGGTAAACCATTCAGTAATGACGATGAATCATTACCTTATGGAAATACTGGGCTTTCAGCATATGCAAAAACCAAAGCAATTGCAGAAGGAAAGATTTTAGCTGCAAACTGCATCGGAAAATTGCAAACCATTGCTTTAAGACCACACCTCGTATGGGGAAGAGGTGACCCACATCTTTTGCCAAGAGTTATTGAAAGGCACCGAAGAGGCAAACTAAGAATAGTTGGTAGCGGTAATAATCTTGTTGACTTAACCCATATTAAAAATGTTACCCATGCACATATATGTGCCATGAAAAGAATGGTGGAAAATGAAACTTTTGGTGGAAAAGCTTTTTTTATTGGGCAGAAAGAACCTGTAAATTTGTGGTCATGGTTAAATGAAGTTTTTGACTCGATAGGACTATCGCCAGTCGAGAAATCGATTAGTCACAAAAAAGCATACATGATTGGTTCTTGTTTAGAAAAAGTATGGAGTGTATTTGGGATTTCTGGTGAACCACCAATGACTCGGTTTGTAGCTACTCAACTTTCCCATGATCATTGGTTTTCTAACNTAGCCGCTGAAGAAAATCTAGGTTATCAACCAGTGATTAACATGAAAAAAGCCCTAACTGAAACATTGCCATGGCTTCGCTCCTTACATTAATANCTTTACCTTGTTTGCCTGTTAAATTCAAAAAGAGTACACGCAACACTAGCATGTAAATTTAAAGAGTCTGCTCGNCCGTACATAGGTATTTTTAAAAATATATTTATATTTTTCTTCCAAAAGTTATCGAGTCCCTTTTTTTCGCTACCGAAAATTANAGCCGTTTTTGNGCTGAATGCATGGTCCCAAAGGATATTTTTTCCACTTCCACATGTTCCGAAGATGGAAAACCCATATTTTTGAAGTAAAGAATGAACTTCTTCTTTTGTTCCTCTTCCAACTTGAACTCCGGATAGCAACCCCCTTGAAGAACGGACAACATTTGGATTAAAAAGGTCTACATATGCATCTGATANAATAAGGGACTTTATGCCCATNGCTTCCATNGAGCGAATAATCGCACCAAGATTACCCGGTTTTTCAATTCCATCCAAAACGACACAAATGTCATCCTTCACCAAGTCGATGTCCTCAAGTTCCAAAGACCACTGTTTGGCCAAAGATAAAAATCCATCAGAATTTTTTCTATACGAAGCTTTCAGGAAAGCTTCTTCTGACAATTCGATTAAATTTATTTTTAAATCTTTCAGATATTCTAACTTTTTAATATTACCTGTTTTTTCGATAATTGAAGAACAATAAAACATATCTAGAATGACTTTTCCGTATTTTAAAATACACTCAAAGTCTTCGAAGCCCTCAATTACAAAAAGTTTTCTTTTTCTTCTGTACCTTGAGGATTCCCTAAGTTTTACCAACTCCTTAACTCTTGGATTTGAAGTGCTTGAAATAGATTCTTTCATTCTATTTTAAAAAAGGGTTTTGCAAGAAAAGAGCGAGCTCGTTACGAAAGATCACATATTAAATGAACATTCAACCAAAAGGGTTTAATCCAAATCCATACAATTATCACCATGAATTAATTGTCACAATTGAAAGTGTTACTAATTTAGGATATGGGATTGCCCGTGATAATGGTTGGGTGATTCAGGTTCCCTTTGTTTTACCGGAAGAGAAAGTAAGAATAAGAATTTTTAGAAACCATAAAAATTATTCTGATGCAGACTGTGTGGAAATTATTTCAAAATCCAAAAATCGGGTTATTCCAAAATGCACTCTCTTTGGATCATGCGGAGGGTGCCAATATCAATCTGTAAATTACCAAACCCAATTGGAATGGAAGCAAAAACAGGTGGCAGAAAGCTTTAAACATATTAGCCAAATTGAAATTGAGGTTGCTTCCCCAGTCCCTAGCCCGAAGCCATATGGCTATCGATCGAAACTGACCCCGCACTATGAAAAAAATAGATCCGGACAATTCAGGAAAATTGGCTTTCTTAGGCAAAGTTCAAGAAAGATCATTATCGATGTTCCCTATTGCCCTATTGCAACAGAGCCCATAAACGAAAAGTTACCTGTAGAACGCGAGGTCATTCAAAATAATGATTTTAAGAAAAAAGGGGGTACTCTTTTATTAAGAGATACGATGGAAGGCGTAGTGGTTGATCCAAAAAAAGTGGTTTGTGAAAAAGTTGGCGAGTTTGTCTTCCAATTTAAAGCTAGCGAATTTTTTCAAAATAATCCCTTTATTCTTCCAAATCTTGTCAAATATGTGATCGACCAAGCGAAATTAGATCAGGAAGGGATATTAGTTGATGCTTATTGCGGTGGCGGACTATTCAGTCTTTCGGCTGCAAAATATTTTAAAAAAGTTATTGGAATTGAAATCAGTCAGGATGGTTTCAATTGGGCTTGTGCAAACGCTCTTTTAAATCAGATTAAAAATGCTGAATTTATCTTGGGAGATGCATCTTCTATTTTTGATAATTTAAAAAAGGATTCTATTTACTCATTAATCATTGACCCACCCAGGAAAGGCTGCGACAGAAACTTTCTAAACCAAGCACTACATTTTAAACCCGCTAAAATTGTTTATGTATCTTGTGATCCGGCAACCCAAGCAAGAGATGCCAGAATTTTACTTGATGGTGGATATAANATTTCACAAGTCCAACCCTTTGACCTATTCCCACAAACCAGACATATCGAAAATGTTGTTACTTTCCTGTGCTAGGGAAATCTTCTTTTTTCACGCCACTGAATTGAACTAAAACAATCAGCAAGGATGTTCCTCTCAAAATGCAGTTGATCTGGCCATCTATCATTCCTTGATTCTTCAGAAAATATATTTTCGAATTCTTTGACCAAGTTATCAAAAAATAGTCTTTTATCTAGAACTAAGCTTNCTAAATTTATTGTACCTTGTATCAAAATACCTCTTTTCGTTCTTTTCATGGCTGCACCAGCAATCTTATTCAATCCACTCTCATTCATTAAGTCCATTCCAACAGGTTCCAGAAAACATTTCCCTGGAATACCTTTTCTTTTGTCGTTTTTTTCGGGGCACGGCATTATTGAAGTCAAAACTCCTTGGTTTTCAAATACTCTACCCAGCGCAAAATGAATTTCCTTATAATGATCTAAAGCTGGGCTTGAATAAAAAATATGAGTTGAAGGGATGATTAAGCTGTATGTCCAATCATTACCGTGGTGAACGATTCCACCCCCAGTTGGCCTACGAGTTAATAAATTAGAATCTAAAGCATTCTGACTTTTTACCCAATTCCATTCTTGCCCATAACCAAAACTAACTTCTTTTTTTGCCCATCCATAATGCCTAAAAATTAAGTTCGTAGATTCATATTTTTGAAATAACCAAAAATCTGTGGCCATATTTATTGGTCCGTTTTCTTTTTCGTAAGGTAAAATTGATAATGGCATATTAAAATTTCGGAATGTAGACAGATGGATCATCTGCAAAATTTCTGTACCATTCATAAAGATCTTTGGGAATTTGCAGTTCCAATAATTGATTATCTATTCCAAGCGGTTTTGTTATAAGTTTAGAGGCCAAGGGTTCTAAATGAAAAATCAAACTTTTGGGTCTTGGGCCAATTTGAATTTCAGCAGACTGTGAACTTCCTTTTGTTATATAATTTGGATTAAGACCAAAACGATCAAGGATTCTAAGTCCCAGATCATAGCGAGAGATTTTTTCATTACCTGACCAGTGAAAAATACCATTTAATTGNGGCCTTTCTAATAACTCAACAATTACATCCGCAACATTTTCTACTGAGCAGGGTTGCCTAATTTCGTCTTCAAAAAGAAGTATTTGTTTTTCTTCTTTTAAAAACCTAAGAATTTTTTCATGCGGACTTCTTTGCCCGGAGGGACTATTTCCATTTACAATGGTTATTCGAAGAACAACAATTTGGTCTCCTGCTTTTAAAATTTTTTTTTCAGATTCAAGTTTCTGTCTGCCATATTCTGTCAAGGGATTAGGAGTATCTGTAGAACGATAAATGGGCTTAATGCCATCGAACACCATATCCGAAGAAATGTGAATGAATCGAGAACCAATATGATTGGCTAACAACGCTAAACGATGGGCAGCATTTACATTTACTTCAAAGGCTAATTCTGGATTCTTGTCTACCAAATCGGGGGAAGAGATCGCAGCACAGTTGATAATTGCATCCGGCCAAATATCAAAAATTTCTCTAGTTAGTTTTTCTTCATTTAAAATATCCAGAGAGATCTGTTCCTGATCAAAGCTTAAAGATAATTTANTTGAATTTACATACGGGATTAATGTGTGCCCACGTCGAAATACTGATTTACATACACTTGAACCCAATAATCCAGACGAACCAAATACAGCCACTTTCATTTCATTTCTTCTACATTTTTACGAGGATAGAATTAATATCTAATATCCAATATTCCTTTTACTTGAATAAGACAAAATATTAAATTATAATATGAATAAAATATGAATCTAACCCAACTTGCGAATCCTCGCATTCTGGAACAACCCATTTACCTTCCGGGAAAACCAATCGAAGATGTTGCCCGTGAACACAATCTCGCAATACAGGATGTCTGTAAACTTGCATCGAATGAAAATCCTTGGGGTGCCTCTCCGAAAGCGATTCAAGCTGGATGTGATGCATTAAAAAATGTGCATTTATATCCTGAAGGAAGTGGCTTTGAACTTAGAAAAAAAATAAGCTCCTTTCACAATCTTAAATCAGAACAAATTATTTTAGGGAATGGTTCCAATGAGATTATTGAACTCCTTGGCCATGTCTTTCTAAATGATGGAGACGAAGTTATTGTTGGGGAACATGCTTTTGTTATATATAAACTTACCGCTTTATTGATGGGTGCAGTTCCTGTCTCTGTTCCTATGCCAAACCTAGTTCATGATTTAGAGCTAATCAAAAATGCAATTTCAAAAAAAACTAAGTTAATCTTTCTTCCCAGCCCAAATAATCCAACAGGTACAGCGAATTCGTCGGAAGAAATAATAAGCTTTGCAAGCTCTCTACCAGAAGATGTTATTTTTTGTTTGGATGAAGCATATGCCGAATATTTGGAAGAGCCTCCTGATCTTAGACCTCTGATTGATCAAGGAAGAAAGATTATAGCAATGAGAACCTTCTCAAAAATTCATGGCTTAGCAGGATTAAGAATTGGGTTTGGGTATGGAAATCAGGAAATAGTCGAACTTCTTCAAAAGGCTCGCCAACCTTTTAATGTTAATGCAATCGCTCAAGCTGCCGCGATTGCAGCACTTGAAGATAAAGACTGGGTTAGTAATTGCAGAGATCTAAATCAATCTGGACTCAAACAAATGCAAGATGGTTTTCAAAAGCTTGGATTGTCATTCATTCCAAGCTACGCTAATTTTATATTGGTTAATGTTGGAAACGGTGAGAAAGTTTTCCAATCACTACAAAAGATAGGCATTATAACTAGGCCGATGTCGAAAGATTTAGGTGAATATTTAAGAATTTCAATCGGTACTGAAAATGAAAATGAAAAAGTACTCGGTGCATTAAAAATCGTATTAAATAATTCAATGGCTTCAAATGACTGATTCTTTTTTATTCATAGAATCGTTTAAGTTTTTAATTTTAACTTGGTTACTTATTAGCTTTTGGGGGTTCTACATAAACATCTACCGATGTGTAATTGATCGTGTCCGAGCAGGTATCTCCCCATCGCCTGAAGATATAGAAACTAACAGGCTGATAGATTCCCTACTTGCTGCTCCTAATCATGAAAGGCCATATCACATAGAATCTGCTTTGTTATCCAGTATTCAAATTATTTTAGGGACGATTTCAATCCAATCAATTTATGACAAATTTATTTTTAATTCTTCTGTAAATCAACTTTTCATCTTTATAATTGCTTTCTCATTAGCTTTTCTGCTCGAACGAATTTGGACACGGATTGCGTCTTCCTCCTCTTCAGAAGAAAGCTCCATGCTTTCTTTTCATTTAAAAGTTGGGAAGCCTCTTATGCTGTTTGTTCATCTACTTTGCGTTCCTTTTTCCATTATTCTCAAACAGCTTGAAGGTCTTATGTTAAAAAGTACTAAACCAAAGAATAAAGAGAAAACGGAATTAGCAGATCATATTAGAACTTTAAGTAGAGAAAGTTCTACCCTTGACCCTGAGGTTTTTGAAATTGTTGGCAATACACTAGAAATGGGACATTTACATGTTCGTGATGTTCTTGTGCCAAGGAATCAAGTACAAATTCTTAACTGTGAAGATGGAACAGAAAATAATCTAAAAATTATTCGTGAATGTGGTCATACAAGAATTCCCATCTGTGAGGGTGACTTGGATCATTGTATCGGTATAATTCATGTTAAATATGCTTTTAGATTATTAAGTCAGGGCAGATCAATAGATCTTCGAAAACTATCTAAAAGTCCTGCAATTCTTTCTACCGAAGATCCTCTTCCTGTCGCTCTTCGAAAAATGATGAAGTGGAAGATTCACATGGCATTAGTGGAAGATGAATTTGGTGGAATTGATGGGGTTATAACCCTTGAAGACATACTTGAGGAAGTTGTGGGAGAAATTCAAGATGAGTTCGATTCAGAAGAAGACACGGTTAAAAAATCTGGAAGAAATAAATGGAGAATTTCTGGGCTAAGCCCTATTCATGAATTACCCAAAGAATTTACTGTCGATTCGAATGAAGAAATGTCCAGTTTTGGTGGTTTAGTCACAAAAGAGTTAGGAAGAATCCCTGAGATTGGTGAAAGTCTTCGAATTAAAAACATGTTTATCAAGATTTTAGAAGCTGATGAAACACGTGTGCTTTTGACAGAAGTTTCCATTCTTCAGGAAACAATAATCAAAAAGGAAAATTGATCAATCTCTTGGAAACAAGATTATCTTTTTTTCCAATTTTTGACCAGCAAGTCGAAAATCCCAACATAAATCGGTTTCCCAACTCTCACAGGGTGGCAAACCCATAAGTTGATTAACTCGTGAATGAACCTCCGGCAAAATTGGTGCGAGCATTTGAATTGCAAGACGAAGTGATTCGCACATTACCCCCAAACAAGTTTTTAATAGTAATCTATCCTTAGGGTCATCTGATTTAGCCAATTTCCATGGAGTTCTTTCATCCGCATATTTATTAATGGAACGAATGAAAACGAAGATTTGGTTTAATCCTTGATTAAATTGAAACAAATCAAAACATTTCAAAACCTCTGACTTTGTTTTTTCAAAATTTGAACGAATGTTTTGTTCGAACTCTTCATTCAGTTCAACTTCAGGAACCACTCCCCCTTCATACACCTCAATCATATGAAATAAACGGCTCACTAAGTTTCCAAGGTCATTCCCCAAATCAGTTTTATATCTAGATTCGAATCGCTCTACTGAAAAGTCTGCATCCTGACCCACGGTCATTTCACGCATTACAAAGTAACGAAATGGGTCAACTCCCCTTTTCTTAATCAAATCAAGGGGATTTACCGTATCACCTGAACTCTTTGACATCTTCTCTCCGGAAGTCATCCACCACCCGTGAGCTAGAATCTGTTTTGGCAATTTTAAATTGGAGGCATGAAGC
This sequence comes from Opitutia bacterium, assembly GCA_002694035.1. Classification (GTDB taxonomy): domain Bacteria; phylum Verrucomicrobiota; class Verrucomicrobiia; order Opitutales; family Seribacteraceae; genus Seribacter. The sequence goes on along the minus strand of NZKY01000052.1, from coordinate 12,136 downwards.
ATGATTGGCCAATAAACGGCATGAGGGGGGGCTAAAATATCTTTTCCGATTATATGCAAATCTGCCGGCCAATACTCGTCAAACTTTTCTTCTCCGTATCCACAAGCAGATACATAATTTACTAAGGCATCAAACCAAACATAAGTGACAAAGTTTTCATCAAAAGGAAGTGGAATACCCCAGCTTAATCGGTTTTTAGGGCGGGATATACAAAGATCATTTAATGGTTCTTTTAAAAATTCTAAAACTTGATTTTTTCTGAAATGAGGAATTATAAAATCATCATTTTTGTTTAAATGCTCAATTAACCAATCTTGATATTTTCCAAGTCTGAAAAAATAATTACTTTCTGAAATTTCAGTTACTTCACCATAAATTTTAGGCCATTCTCCATCAATTTTATCTTTCTCTTGGAGAAATTGTTCGGCTCTCGTGGAGTAAAAACCCTTATATTCAGCTTTATAAATCTCACCACGGTCGAATAGATCTTGTAATAATTTAGAAACAACAGATTTATGTCTTTGCTGTGTTGTTCTTATGTAATCATTATTGGATATATTTAATTGAGTGAGCAGGTTTTGAAACTCCAGAGCAATACCATCACACCTTTGTTGCGGACTAATTCCTTCCTTCTCGGCAGCTTGTTGCACTTTTTGACCGTGCTCGTCTAAACCTGTAAGAAAGTAAGTCTTATTATTTGTAAGCCGCTTACACCTTGCAATAACATCAGCCAAAATTTTTTCATAGGCATGACCCAAATGAGGAGAACCATTCGCATAATCAATTGCAGTAGTTAAATAGAAGGCTTTTTTCATTTTTTATGTTTTTTAAAGTATATGCTGAGAATCACAATCTATTTTGTTTTTAACATCCTTTTACATGTTGACTTAGAACCTTAAAGATCATCTAATTGAGATATACACTCAAATTGTGAACGCAATTTTAATGCGGATAATTTGAATACCAACCGATCTTTTTTTTTAAAAATTTAAGGTCATCTTGGTACATAAAGCCAACTAACAATTCTTTTTCTTTTGAATGACAGAACATGAGCAGCCTAGTCAGAATCTACTCGAAGTAGAGGGTATTCTTGACCTCAATGAAAACAAGACGGGGGTTCTCTTAGAACCTAGCCGAGGTGGGAAAACAACTCCTGTGGATCCTTTTGTTCCCAAAGAATTAATCAGACGTTTTAAATTAAAAAAAGGTTCCGTAATTAAAGCCGATGCAATCCCTGACAAAACCCGGCCCAATCCAAAAGTTCGTTTTATTCACACAGTAGATGGAATGAATTTAAAGGATAGAAAACAAAAGTTTCGATTCGATCAATTAACCACCATTCAACCTAAAGAAAAATTACATCTTGAAGCAAAAGATAACAGAATGACTACACGCGTTCTAGACTTATTTTGTCCAATTGGAAAAGGACAAAGAGGGTTAATCGTTGCACCACCTAGGGCTGGGAAAACAACTATTCTCCACGATATTGCAAAGGGGATTGAAGAAAATCATCCAGAGTGTCATCTTATGGTCCTGCTCATTGATGAAAGGCCAGAGGAAGTAACAGATTTTAAAAGAACTGTTCCTGCGGAAATTTATGCATCTTCAAATGACGAAGAGGTTAAAAGCCACCTACGCATTGCCGAATTAGCTATTGAACGAGCAAAAAGACTCGTTGAAGGAAATAAAGATGTTGTTTTACTCCTCGATTCAATTACCAGATTATCTCGTGCATACAACGCAGCGTCTGGGAAAAGTGGCAGAACAATGACTGGTGGCTTGGATGTTCGAGCCCTTGAAAAACCAAGGCAAATTTTCTCTTCAGCTCGAAACTCTGAAGAAGCAGGCTCTCTTACTATCGTTGCGACAGCACTTATTGAGACTGGTTCTAAAATGGACGATCTTATCTTTCAAGAATTCAAAGGAACTGGGAATAGCGAGATTGTACTAGATAGAAAAGTTGCTGAATTACGGCTTTGGCCTGCAATAAATCTAGCTTCATCAGGTACTCGAAAAGAAGAAGATTTGGTAAATCCAGAAGTATTAGAAAAAACTTCATTTTTACGCCGTGCCATGTCACCGATGAAAGTTGTTGATGCCGCTGAAAGCCTTATCGACAGAATGGCAACAACCAAGTCAAATAAAGAATTCCTAAAGCTGATTCAAACCTCATAACTCATTGACAAAAGCTCGTCTTTTCGACACTTTACGAACTTTAAAAATATTTCTTAGGCCCCTACCTTATGCACAATTTTTCCGATCAATGCTTGGACTTAGCCCGATCACTCTTGGGTAACAACCTACAGCACATTAACGAAGATGGTACTGTCGCACCCGCACCTGGTGAAAGTTCAAGAGTTGATGAACCTGGACATGCCGCACTTGCAATTGGTGAATTTTTTCGTGCTACCGGTGAAGTCGAAGTTGGTGAATATGATCTGCATGATCTAGCCGCAAGGTGCATAACTCAACAGGCATTTGAAGAGGAAGCAAATGACAACGGTATGGCTTATGCCTCACTTGGGTTGTTATCTTTTGGTGCGTCCAAAGAAAGAAATGCCGTCTGGGAAAGACTTTTGGATCCCACTAGGGAGCAACTCGACCAATGCCTGCTTGCCCGCTCTGATCATGAAAATCATTACCAAGCATTTAATGTAGCGAAGTCAGTCGCACGATTTAGTTTTGGGCTGACTAAAAAAGATGATACAGGAAAAGTCATCGATCGATTTGTTGAAAGAATTGAAAATAACAGTTCGAGCGGGTTTTTTGATGATGATTTGACCGGAAGTAAAGGTGTCTATGATGTTTATGGTCTCTTGTCTTTTATTTTTATCAGACAGGCTCTTCAATTACATGCAAATGTTCACTTAAAGGACCGAAAATTACCCAAGCTTCGAACTTTTGCTGAAAAATACTTAAAGATGCTCCCCGATATGGTGAGGCAGGATGGATTAGGTTGGAATTTTGGTCGATCTGTAGGTGCCTACGGCCAAATTCACTGCATAAGCATGATTTTACAATCCATGAGAGATCATTGGATAAGCTCAGATAAAATGCCTCTTTATTTAGATACATTAAGAAGACTATTCCAATATTTCTTTGTTACCTATCTAGATCAGGAAAAGGGCGATTTAGTAATCCGCGATGATGAGCGAAACACTGTTCCTAATCATACCACCCGAATGGCAAATTTTGATGCGGCCCGCAATTTATGTCAATGGTCTCGCCTAGCCCGGGTAATTGGAGGGTCTTTAGGGGTTCCCCCCCCTTCACGTTCAAAAACTGCAGGTAGATTTGTAATATTTGATAAATCTCACAAAAAAGAACATGGCGTATTTCTCTTCCGGGATGAGAACAATGGACTTCAGTATCAACTTCCTTTAATTGGTCCAGGACCAGATGTCACAAGTGATAATCTTGCATTTCCCCATTGTTCAGGAATTTTTGATTGGCCTGTCAATAAATACCTACCTGTAATGTTACCTGAATTAACATTTGGTGACAATGTAATCATACCATCTTATTACGGAAAAAACTGCGTCACAGGTATTGGTTTGAAAAAAGCTTTTTATCTTAGATTCGATCAGCCTGATCTCATAAAAACCGATGGCTCTTTTGCTTACGGAATAGGAAGTTGCCAAGTTCAATGGTCTTTTAGTGAGGGCCGAGTGCAATCTGAATTTTCTTTTAAGGTGAAAAGTCAAATAACCCTTGATCAAATGAGGCTTGCTCTGGTCATTGGTTCCCCCCATACAACATATCGACTTGGCACAACTCTAAGACAAGGTTCGGAAGGTTTAAGAGCCAATGTTGAGGTCGACGATTTTCAAGCAAGTTGGGGAAATTTTGAAACCTTTACAGAAAATGATGATTATCGCGGTTACGCTGGTAATATTCATTATGTACAATACCTTGTCCGTGATCATCCATTAATCATGAGGCCTGGTCAGCAATATAAACTTGTACTTTCCTACCAACCTGACATCGCATTAGCAGAAGAATAACCTCTGAGTCACGCCTGTCTAGAAAGATAGTAGGCAATTTAAGCTATGCTTTCAGTTCGAATTATTCCATGTTTAGATGTTGATGACGGAAGGGTTGTTAAAGGGATAAAATTTAAAGAAATCAGGGATGCTGGAGATCCAGTTGTCGTTGCAAAAGCTTATGAAGAACAAGGTGCAGATGAGCTTGTATTTTTGGATATCACAGCTTCAAGTGATGACAGAAAGACAATGAAAGATGTTGTGGAAAAAACAGCTACTTCATGCTTTATGCCTCTCACTGTTGGAGGGGGTATTCGTAATGTTGAAGATATTCGGGATATGCTACTATCCGGAGCAGATAAAGTTAGTTTAAACACTGCGGCAATATTAAATCCAGAGATTATAAATGAAGCTTCTGAGAAATTTGGTAATCAATGCATCGTTGTTGCAATTGATGCCAAAAGAGATCTATCGCGCAATGGCTGGAATGTGTACACACATGGAGGAAGAAAGCTTACTAAGCTTGACACTGTAGAATGGGCAAAAGAAGTGGTGGAAAGAGGAGCAGGTGAAATTCTTCTCACAAGTATGGATCGGGATGGAACAAAGGAAGGCTTTGACCTTGAACTTACCCGAGCAGTAAGTGAAGCAGTAGAAGTCCCTGTAATCGCATCAGGCGGAGTTGGAAACCCAACTCATTTGGCTGATGGCATAATAAAAGGGAAAGCTAATGCTGTTCTCGCAGCAAGTATTTTTCACTTTGGTGAATGCACCATTAAAGAAACAAAATTAGAAATGAAAAAAAGAGGTATACCCGTTCGCCTCTAATTTTCTTCTATTTGTTGCCAGAAGGAAAAAGCTTTTTCCCCCAGCCTGACGACATCATTTTTTCCGTTTTTGGTCAGCACTTTGCCATCTTGATTTAGGACAACTAGGTAAGGAATAAATTCAACTTCTAATTGGGAACTAATTTCTCGGGCAGCAGCAGATTGATTAATTAAAGCAAGCCAAGGCATTTTATATTTTTTAATGTAATTTTTTTGTGCTTTTGCACTTCCGTCCGAACCAATTAAAACCACCTCAAAATTATCCGCATGTTTATTCTTAAAATCAATTAATTTTGGAGTAAATGAGCGACAAGGACCACACCAGCTTGCGGAAAAATATAAACCCACATACTTATCTTTTACCATATTCACAGAAACTTCATTTCCCTTTGAATCCAACAATACATCAGGCAGAATAATACAATTATTTCCCGAAACATTCTTATTTGAAGCACTAGGCTTATCACCATTTTTAGAAAATAGGTGAAAACCATAAGTGAAGACCGCCAACAAAGAAATTAAGGCTATTATTTTGATATTCGACTTCATGATACTATTATAAATGGTTACCTTTTTGCTCCAAGCTAATTAAAGTGCCAATTCTTAAATACTTGAATGAGCTAATGCTTCAAAATCACTGATGAATTTCGGTGCAATTTTGTTAAGTTGATACTCCTTTGCCTTAAGAACACAAGCTTTAGACATCTCAAGATTCCTTTTTTCGGCAAGAAGTACATCATTTAGGCAATCAGTCATTGAAGAAACCATGCTTTGGTTTTGGTGATTAAAAACATAACCATTTTTTTTATGGGTTATTAAATCCTTAAAGCATTCAAGGGAAGAAACCACTGGTACACAGCCACAACTCATTGCTTCAAGCACGGATAATCCAAATGTTTCTCCGTACTCAGCTTTTGAGGGATAGACAAATATTTGAGCACTATCTAATTCTTTTTTAAGATCTACTTGTGAAAAAAGTGGTTCGTCCACTTTGATTTGATTTCTAAATTCGTATAATTCAGATTTAAGTTTTTCGTAAAAAGCTTTTCCTCCCCCGCCCTGTTTCGTTTTCCATGGCCCGCGAATATGAAGCTTCCAGTCCTTTCTGAATTCACTTGAAATATTTTTGAATGATTTAATTAATTCTAAAATTCCTTTTTCGGGATGTATTCTTCCTAAATATAAAATTTTTTTCGATCGATTGGAAAATTCGACGCCAGAATCTGATTTCCAGTAAATTGGATATGGTAATACTTTGACCGAATTAATTCTCGATGGAATCTCATTTAAGACCGCTTTTTCTATGGCAGAAGATGGAACCTGAAACCGATTCGCTCTGGAATAATATTTCAATTGGCCTTTGGGGTACCTTCCTACATGAACATACATTTTCCCAAACTTCTTATTTTTTAAAAGAATTGGAGCCCAAAATGCATGGGTAACGATGATATCTGCATGTGGTATAATTTTCTTGCATCGAGAAACATAAATGAGCTCTTTTAGTTTCAGAAGTACCGGGTTCTTAGCGGAATCAAATCCTTTAACTCTTATGTGTTGTACTAAATCAATATTTTCTCTTTTTGGAAGCCCGTCGCAAAATCTGGAAATATGAGTCACATCATGCCCTAATTTTGAAAACTCTTGTCCTAGGGCTTCCCATGCCTTTTCAATTGCACCCCCTCGCAAGGCAGGAACAGGAAGGAAAGCACCCTGTAAAATTGTTATCTTCACAAAAATATTCTACTCAAAAATAGATATTATTTTTTTAACCGTATTTTGAACATGCATTTTATTTAAAAAGCAATTCAAGGCATTTTCTTTCATTGAAGAATGCTCATTTTTGTTCCAACTTGATAAAAGATTATTTATCCCCTGCTGATTATCCTCTGAAACAAAACCTGCACCAAACTCCTCAATCTCTCTCCATAAATTTACTTTATTTGTAATAAAAACAGGGGTTCCAACCGAAAGAGATTCTGCCACCACCATTCCATAATTTTCTTGGTGGGAAGGCAAAATGAGCGCATTGGCAGAATGTAATGCACCCCACTTTTGATCTCCCTTTAACATTCCTGTCCATATGATTCGTTTTTCATTCTCAGGAATTAAACTACACAAAAACTTTTCGTATTTATTTGAGGTATCTCTTGGCCCAGCCAAAACTAATTTATCTTCCTTCTGTGCCGTTTTCAAAAAGGAATTGATTAATAAATCGATTCCTTTTTTTGGATGAAAACGACCAAGATATAATAAAAATTTTTTGCACTGAAGAATTGGAAAAGCTTCCAAAAAAATATTCCTTTCTGCATCTATTTTGCCTATCGGGCTTGNTACTCCTAATCCCGTTACAATTTCTTTGCATTGATAAGGTATNAATGTNTTNCTTGCTAAATTTTTTTCTTCTTCCGTGGTAAAGCAAACTGCAGTTGCATTACGAAGAATTTTTGCCTGCTTATACCACCAATAGATTTGTTTTTTTATATGCTTGAATGGGTAAGCTTTCCTGAACCACGGGTCTAACATTCCATGAGGAAAGAGTAAATATTTTGTATTGTTNANTCGATGATTTTTCCATGCCANGGNNCCNGGCCATTGCCANANACCNTGNGCNATAATAATTTCATTATCTTCGATATTATGAGTGGGATCATCAATAATTCTAGAACCAAGACCCATTATTTTCATTTCCATGTTTAAGCGTACTATAGCCTCAGCTACTCCACCATGTTCGGGNTTGATGGAATGTGCTAAATGTACAATTCCATTCACCTTAAAATGGTTAATTTGACTTAAATGGGAAGTAGGTACCTAAATTATAGTTATAAATGTGAGGTACGGAAACATAAGGATTATTTAAATCTGTACTACCATAAAAATACATCCAGCTAGACTCTTTATTACTATAAAATTGCGGATAATAATTTGATCCTGTCCACAACCATCCATAGTTTTCTGAATAAAACCAAAATGAAGTAGGGGAAACTCCCGCTATGTATAACCAGCCCCAATCCATATGATAAATCCATGGAAAACTTTTATCCCAAAAATTCTGACCAAACCAAGATTCGTTTTTCCAATTCGGAAGATTTTCGTCCANTAAGGTAGAATTTTTCCATATTAAATTAAAGCGAGATGTGTATCTTGAATCAGATAATATTTTTGCAATTGCTTCATTGGTAGGAAGAACAGACAGGGGATCAATATCTGCATCAGTTATAGGATCAGCATTTTTTNGCCATAATAGATGCATTAANGTGGCAATTTTAAAATGAGTATCCCTAATTGCTGTAGTAGAGAGAATATANGGAACACCTTTAAAAAACTCTATCTCTTTNGAAAATCTCCANATAAAATCTGTCGCAATTTCNCCAGATGAAAATCCTATAATTCTAACTAATATCCAGCGTGGAGACCCGGGAGGCGGTTCGCCAGCAGGAGAACCCAATGGCGTTACATATTCAAAACGATTTAAAGAAACCTCAGAACCAGGTGGGTATGCTTGTGTCGAATCCCAAGGCGGAACATTTGAAGCGGTGGCTATAGCGTCTCTTCTTGGCGGAGAGTCAACATCAGTAGCACCCTTGTTGCTAGTTGGAAGCTCCCAATAATCAACTTCGAAAGTGGCCCAAAATTGCAACATGTTATAAGAGCCCTGATATAATTGCTGAANAGAAGGATATTCTCTATATTTATTTAAGTAACATCTTCTAATAAAATCATATCTGTTGTNTAAAAAATTTGTAACTTCTGAATTAGCAAAGTCCCCAACTAAATAAGGAACATTTCCATATTTAAATCTGTAATCATTGCTTTCCAAATTCTCATCAATGTATGATTTAAGCCAAACTGGAGTCGAAGCTGTTTGGGAAGAAAACCTCAGACAGTCCTCTTCAAAATCTTTAAATTCAGGGTGCCATTCTCCATAAATTACTTTATTCGCACCAACTATATCAATTTTATCAGATAAAGCAGCCACCTTACTTAAACCATCAATCCAGGATTCTAATCTATAATTTCCGGCTTCATTTAGATGGTCTAATGCGTAGGTAATTTCTTCTGATGTTGGATTTCTAAAAGTCAGATCGGAAAATAATGTAAGCAAGTTAGATTGCTNATTTAACCACGGCATGGGCTCAGCAACATTTAAATTTAAGCTATTTGATTTAGTAACTGGTAAAAAACTATTCGCTACTGTACTTGTTGGAGATAGATCAACAAATGCAGTTATCATGATCGATCCATTTGGTTTGGCATACTTCTCAAATTCCACATCAAACAAAGAAGAAAAGGAAATTTTCTTCATATTTCCTGTATTAGTAAATATTCGGTTAACTCTAATCTCATCATATACTGAAGTTTCGTTTGAGTCTGCAAAGAGCACTCCATTCGCTACCAGATAAATATTATTAACTTGGGTTAAAATAGATGACGGTCCGTTAATTTCTCCGTCAATTGTAACAACTTGCCCATCTAAAATCTGATCCTTATTTACACCAGTAATTCCATTGACCAGATCAATCTCAACAACTGGAAAAAGTTCGCTGTAAAGATTATTCCCATATTCTGTGGTTAGAAAACTCCGATTATTTGGATCAATCGCAAGTGCTGTAAGAGCCCATCTTGAGCTTATAGATTTTCCATTTGAATGCAAAGAGGGCGGTTCGAAAATTACTGAATAAGGAGGCTGTGTTTGTTCTGAAATCTTTCTTCCGTTTAAATAAAAAATAACTTTCGATAAAGTTTTTTCTTTTCCATCTCGACCAATAAACCTAGCAAGAGATGTTAAAGAGGAACCATTTGTTACCAGTTTTCGAAAAGGATAAACTTCACTAAAATTTACGGCTTCATTAATGTTTTGCCCTGCATAGAAAGCTAATGAACCAGGTGGGATATCGTTTGCATTAACTCTTTGTTCAATTTCGGCTTGAGTCAAAGGGTTTGTATTTACAAAACTCCCATTTCCATCATTTTCCCTAATTATAATCATGGGCAATGGAGGATTCGGACTTATCACAAGAGAAGCAGATGATATATCGCTTTTTTCTTCAGTAACATAGATATTTACCGGAGTTGATGTGTAGACATTACCGACATTATCGGTAAGTTCAGCAAAAATACTATGAGATCCCACTCGCTCGGGCTTCCATGGAAAAAACAAACTAAAGGCTTGAGATCCATTTTGGTCAGTAGGCGAATCAGAAACCAATTCACCGTTCACATATAGAGATACAATGATGAATGATCCATTTTTGACAGAACCATCAACCAAAATTGGATACTGGGTATTTAAATTAATAACGTGATTTGTTTCTAATAGAATTTCTTCATTTATCGAAATTGTAACATCACTTTTGAATAAAGCATTTGACTTCATATCCCTTACAAAAATGTCTCGACGAAGATTATCAGGATCAAACACTTGATTTGAGTTTCCAAATATCAAACCATTTTCTCCACCAGCATCTGAACTATAAAAAACATATCTTCCGTCACTAGTTAGAGAAGGAAAGCGATGAGAGGGCATGTTAGTATTGCCTCTGTAATTTGTAGGAAAACCAAATTTACTAACACTAATCCTTTTATTTTTTAAAGATGATTGATCAAACAAATAAATATCATCTGTAAGAAAGTCATCCTGATATTGAACCACCGGCCTACCGTTTGTTGCCGTAAAAGTGTTTTGCCCAGCTTCCATTTCAGAAAAACCATGAATCACCGGATAAGGGAGTACCTGTGCAGTGGCACGAGAAAATCCGCTTCCCTGGATAAGCATGTTTGTTCGTTGCACTACTCCAAGGGCGGATGGATTGTTTGAATTAACCCGCCCTGAAAGTGCTTTTAAAGTAAATGAAAAGTCATTTGTTAAATTATCGTCAATCTGTGGGCCTTCAAAGAGATCTTGGGGATTTCCTCCCCATTGATTATTAATTTCAGTAATTAAACGATCTCGGATGCTGGATAAATTATTGTCATAAGTGCTAATTGTTAGCGGTGTGGTAGGAAATTGACTGGTATCAAAAGAAAAGACCAAAGGCTGATCTCCGCGCTCTTCTCTGAGATAATCGGTTATCTCCAATGTTGTTGAAGAAAGGGATGTTAAGGAATTCAAAGTTATTTCAAACTGTTGCTCTAAATAAACTTCACCATTCTGCCCAAAATGAATTTTATCCGGGTTTACTCTTGAATCCGCTCGCCCGTCACCATCAGTATCTATTCCATCACCATCTACAATTATGATAGGTGTTTGGATGACACTTTGTAAACTTTGGGGGTATCCAATACCTGAATCTACCATTTCAACCCGATGAATAGAAGCTCCACCCGTTCGATTGGAGCCAGTTCCACTAACTGCTGGAAATAATATTTGTCCTGCTTGAAAACCAGTACCTGTTCCGGGATTCTGAACCGAGATAATAGTCTGAGATAGATCATATCCTGATCCAGGGTTTGAAATGTCAATCGAGCCAATTCCACCATTTGAATCAACTTGGTAAGTTATGACGGCACCGCTTCCATTCCCAGAAAGATCTTGGACTTGAAGAATCCCGGAAGAGGGGTAGCCAGATCCAGGATTAGCAACAATAATTTTACCAATACCACCAATCAATCTCGCAGAAGCAATTGCTGGTCTAAAAGTCTGATTAGGAAACACTTTTTGGCTAGTAGAAGTCACATTTAGATCAAGCAAGTTGCTAGACTTCGTTGAATAGGCTATGAAAGATCCATTATAATCTATTGAGGGTTCTCTACTTCTCTCATCTCCCCCAGTCTCACTACCATCTTCACCTAAATATTTCTGAGATTCGCTTACCCGGGAAGATGGTCCATTGTTAATCACCGAATTGGTTGAAATTTGAAACACATCACCAAATGGATTTACAAGTCTGGGAATAGCTACCACATTCCGAGTATTTGATAAATTGTTATTTAAACGATTAACGGTAACTACAGGATTCGTATAATTACGACCTGGAGCATCAATAGAAAACTGAGTTACAGCACCATATTCATTTAGCAAAAGAGATGCTTTAGCACCAGTACCGTTTCCATCCGTATCAGAAATTTCTACTACATCTTCACCACTGTAATCCAATCCTTCATCAACAATCTCAATATATGAAATTCCTTTATTCGTGACCATGTTAGGTGCTGAAGAAACAAAAGCAATAATTTCACCATTTCCACTAATTACAGGCTCTTTAGTATCACCTCCAGCTGGTAAATTACCTGTTTCTGTTCTACCGGCAAAATAAAAGTCTGTTGGGCTTTTCTCATCCCAAAAAATAACATCTGAATGGCCATTATTATCAATCTCATTAACGACTA
>NZKY01000007.1 GCA_002694035.1 Opitutia bacterium | reverse complement strand
GATCGAGCACGACAATGTTTTTATAGCCCAGCGAATTGGCGACTAGTAGACAGCACAGACCAATGGTTCCTGAGCCTATAATGGCGATTGTTTTTGGTTCAATGGACTTGCCCTGCAGTCGGTGGAAACCATGCAGAGCGACAGCTACCGGTTCCGCCAATACGCTAATTTCAGCGGGGATCTCTTCAGATGCAGGAATGGCATTTTCTGCCGGAATTGCGAGGTATTCTGCCATGGCTCCGCGTGTTCCCAAATTTACTCCAACCACTCTTTTGTTTAAAAAGCTTGGATCGCCTTCTTCTTCGGTCGGTGCATGCTCGGAAAGAACATTAAAGACCGTAACCCGTTGCCCAATTTTCCGGTCGGTTACATCATTAGCCACATCTGAAATTCTTCCCACCACTTCATGCCCCATCACCATGCCGGGTACACGACGCCCACTTTCTCCGGTAAATCCATGCACATCACTGCCACAGATTCCTACTGATTCCATCTTGATCAAAACTTCTCCGGGTTGGAGTTCTGGTTTGGGTAAATCCCGTAGTGTCATTTTCCAGGGTTCTTCGTAAACGAGTGCTTTCATGATACAAACTTATCAAATTCAGGCTTGGGCAATCGAGAAGATTTATCAGTGAAGATAAATATCCCCTAATGAAATGAACATCCTCACATAGGGTTTGCAAAAAAAAGTTACAAATTTAGTTTAATGACATGCTATATCCAATATTAATAGCAGGGATTCTTCTGATCATTTTAGAACGAATAATACCGGATCAGAAGTTGCCCCATGTTGATGGTTGGTGGTTACGGGTAGTTATTATTAACATTCTGCAATTGGGCGTGGTCTTCCTAGCTGCCTTTACTTGGGACAAATGGTTTCTTGATTGGCGGTTCTTCGAACTCACGGGCTTGCCAGATTTTCTTGGTGGTTTCTTGAGTTACCTTGTGGTTACTTTTGTCTTCTATTGGTGGCATCGGTTTCGGCATGATATTAATTTTTTCTGGCTCGTATTTCACCAAATTCACCATAGCCCAAGTCGTATCGAAACAATAACTTCTTTCTACAAGCATCCGGGGGAAATTATCGTGAATTCACTGATAATTGGAGCAATCAATTATTTTGTGTTTGGTCTTACTGTTGAAGCGGGTGCTTGGTGTTTGCTGTATGCATCTTTGGGGGAATACTTTTACCATATGAATATAAAAACTCCTAGGTGGGTTGGTTTTTTCTTCCAGCGTCCAGAGATGCACCGTATCCATCACCAACGTGGAAAGCATTACAAAAACTTTTCTGATATTCCATTTTGGGATATCCTTTTTGGTACCTTTGAGAATCCTTCTACCTATCAGGGCGAATGTGGTTTCCGAGTTGAGCGGGAAGGAAAGCTCAAGTCCATGCTTCTATTCAAAAATGTCAACGAACCGTATCCTTCTAAGGAAAAACATAATTGAAAATTTTTGATTATTTACGAATACTTTTGATTGCTCTTGGTCTTATCCAGATTATCGGCTTTGCCACAGGACAAAAATGGCTTAAGGGTATAGGTAAAATCACCGTCGCTTCGCCTTTACCCATCGTTTTTACCGAGCAAGAAGGGTGTGAGACATTTGCTTTGGATTTCTCGATCGANTANGANGAAGAAAACGGTAGCAGGGGCTTGATACCAGTAACTCCAAAAGTTTATGCAAATTTCGATGAACCCTACAACTATCGTAATGTTCTTGGTGCAGCTATATCTTATGGTGCTATTTTACCAGAAAAGATTTGGCGGCCAATAATTGAGTTTGCGTTTCTTGATCCCGGAACAATTGGCCAGACTTTTATTGGCTCTAATGATCAAACTAAGGACGAACAAAATCATTCCTTGCCAGAGGTAAAACCACTTAGGCANGTAATTNTTCACTTGAGAGCAAGAACTGCTGGCAGAGAAAATGAATCATGGGAATTGAGGGTAGGAGAAGCTTCTCAATGAACAAAATCAAGGGTTACCCNGCTTACCAGTACTCNATATTTAGGCTGATTTTCGGGATTTATCTTTTTCTTCATTTCATTCATCTCATTGGAGCGTCTCCTGATATTTGGAGTAGTTCTGGCATTTTGGCAGATCCAGCACTTAATTTCACCTATGGAATGTTTCCTAATATTCTTAATTGGTTCGATTCACCAATGGAGGTAAGAATATTTGTTTCCTTCAATGCTTTACTTTNCTTAGGTTTGATATTTGGGGTTTGTCGACGAACATGTTGTCTCCTGCTCTGGTATGGTTGGGCTTGTCTTTTTCATCGTAATAATCTGATCAGTAATCCAGGTATACCCTTCATCGGTTGGTTGTTACTCGCCAATGCTCTTGTGCCGACAGGAGAGCCCCTTTGCTTTCGAAGAAAAATAAGTTCATCGTGGTATATGCCGTCTGTTTTATTTTATGGGGCATGGCTGATCACTGGATTGGCTTATTTGGCTAGTGGAATCGATAAGTTGGGTTCCCCTAGTTGGGTCGACGGGAGTGCCCTATATCATCTTTTGCATAACCCGTTAGCTCGCGACTGGTTTTTGCGTGACCTGCTTCTCACCTTTCCTTCAGGTTTGATCAGTCTATTGACATGGTTGACTCTTGCATTGGAAATTGTTTTTTGCGTGCTTTGCATTTTTCGAAAAACACGATTTTGGGCATGGATATTAATNATGCTCATGCATCTCGGTATTCTCTCGGTGGTTAGTTTTGCGGATCTTACCTTTGGTATGATNATGGTTCATTTTTTTACTTTTGATCCCAGGTGGTTTGGAGAAAAACCACGAAAAGGGGTGAAGAAAGTCGTTCTTTTTGATGGGGTTTGCGGGATGTGCAATCGTTCAGTTAATCTTCTCATGAGCATTGATAAGAGAAATCTTCTTTTATTTTCTCCTNTGCAGGGAGAGTTTGCTGCNCGANAAGCAAAAGAAGAGACCGAAGATCTGGACACCATATTATTTTTCGATAATGGTAAAATATACAAAAGGTCAACGGCCGTTCTTCGTATCCTCACTCAACTAGGNGGGGTTTGGTCTATCGCTCGGATCTTCATGCTTTTTCCNTCAATTGTGCGTGATGCCNTTTATCGCTGGATCGCAAATAACCGCTACAAATGGTTTGGCAAAAGTGATGCCTGCCGTCTTCCGACAAAGGAAGAAAGAGAAAAGTTCCTTGATTGATTTTATTNTAATCATCACTTCTTGCTTGGTTNAGGGATTTTATTTCAAATATAATAAGCTAATGCGTAATTTTTTACTCCACTGTTTTATTTCGGTATTTGTTTTCTATTTATCNGTATATTCCGTTCCTGATCGTAAATCCTTTTCTCGAGTGGATCGTCCAATTGANGGNGTTCCCGTAGATGCTTTTGAATTACTCGATGAAAATTTGAAGATCGAGCTTTGGGCNCGTTCNCCCNTGATCTATTCACCCGTGGCTATGGACTTNGATGCGGAAGGNCGCTTNTGGCTNACNGAGGGCATTGATTATCANCGCGGACGTCGAGTTGAAGAGGGTAGGTCAATTATTGTGCTGGAGGATACAGACTGGGATGGTAAGGCGGATTCTTCCAAAGTTTTTGTTACCGAAAAAGAGATTCGTCATGCCCCGTTGGGAATTGCCGTCTTTGACAATCGGATTGTGCTCTCCTCGACTCCCTCGATTATTGTCTACACCGATGTGAATCATAACCAGGTATTTGAGCCTGAAATCGATAAGCGNGAAGTNTTNCTTACTGGATTNCGCGACGCCAGTCATGATCATACATTGCACGCGGTTGTCGGAGCCCCGAGTGGACAATGGCACTTCTCATATGGTAANCGNGGNGCGGATNTNAAAACCAAGGATGGCAGNCACTTNATTTCCGGNTGTTATTACGGATATGTCGATGGAATTGGAANGAAAAGCTCAGACNGTGAAGTNTATGTGGGNGGGATGAGCATGNGGGTNAATCCCGATGGAACCGGATTGGCACCNACNGGTGAGAATATGNGNAANCCGCATGATTTATTTATNAGTTCTTTTGGAGANCANTACCANAGTGATAATGATGACCCNGCNCANGCCCGNATNAGTTGGGTNATGGANTATGCNAANANGGGGTATGCGGATCTTACAGANGGTAGCCGTTCCTGGGAGGAAGTGGCCAAGACNTGGGANGAGCCNTCNGGTTGGAGCAAGAGTCGTCGTTTTTCCAAGTCTCACTGGCGGGAGAATTATCCGGGTGCTTTTCCTCCCGGTACGATTTACGGAGCGGGCTCTCCTACTGGGAATTTACTTATTGAAGATGATACCCTGGGACTGGCCGGCACTTACTTGGTTGCATGCATGGTTCGAAAGGAAGTGATGTCAGTCACTCCAAAGTGGATGGATGCCCAGATTGAAATGGGGCAGCAACAACCATTCATACGCCTGAAAGAGGATCGTAAGGGAGAATTCTTCTTACCCACGGACTTGGCACTGGCTCCGGANGGATCNCTTTTCNTTTCTGATTTTTATAATGATACCAGCCGGGGAACCAATCAGGTGAGCGGNAGNATTTATCGCATTACCCGAAAAGGGGATAAANNNCAGTTANTACTCCCCAAGATAGACTTTTCAACAACTTCCGGGCAAATCGATGCACTTACTAATCCTGCCGTAAATGTTAGGTCTCACGCCGCCTATCTTCTTTCAAAAAAAGGAAAGGACGCNCTTGAATATATTCAGGATTTTCTNGAAGAAGTGTCCGGTGAACCAGTACTTCAAGCCCGTGCCCTTTGGATACTTGCTCAGATCGGGGGCANCCAGGTAGTCGAAAAGTTTCTCGATAATGAANATGATCAAAAATTACAGGTTGTTGCATATCGTGCCCTTCGACATGCAGATCCCTTTGGTACCCTCGCCCGGGCAAAACAATATGCAGATTCTAAGAATTTACATTTATTGAGAGAGATCGCAGTTAGCTTACGGGGAGTNCCTTTTCAGGATTGCCGTTCGATTCTTGAAAAACTGATCGCTGGCTATGATGGACGGAATCGCTACTACCTGGANGCACTGGGAGTCGCCTTTCATGGAAAAGAGAATCAAGTCTATGACGAGATTATCTCTCTCCANNANCCAAAGCCTGCTGATTGGGGATGGAAAGCGAAGAATCTTGCCTGGCGTCTTCATACAGAAGTAGCAATNAAAGATTTGGAGGCTTGCATTCGTGTACAGAAACCCCCGGTGGATGAATTCCGTTTTCTTGCCATGGCATTTGCCAGTTTTCGAAATGATGAGCAAAGGAAGGAACGNGCAAAACGACTAAAGTCACTNGCTCAGTTGCCTGCCTTTNAGGCTGATTANTATCAAGTCACGATCGATGAAATTATCGAAAAGGACCTCAATAATCTGGACGGAGAGATGATGGAGACAAGTTATCTGGTTCCCAAGCAATTGGGGCAGTTAACCAAAGTCTCTGANCCTNCNGAAATAGCCAAATTGAACGGGGATCCAGTTAAGGGGAAAACCGCTGCGGCCAAGTGTTANATNTGTCACAAGATAGAAGGTNTGGGNGTCGGTTTCGGACCNGATCTTACTCACTGGGGAAAGGAACGCACCATTGAGGAAATTGTNCGTGAAATTGTTTATCCNGATGAAAAGCTNGCTCATGGGTACGANAAACCGGTTCGCCTNNCNTCNAAGCGTACCAATCAGACTGCGGAAGGTTTGCTTTCCAATTACAGTTGGCATGCGGGTTCNNTGAAATTGAAAATTATGGGTGGANATACCCGTAAAATCCTTTTCCGTCGGGCAGGGGCGAAAGTGGAATATCTCGATGAATCCTGGATGCCCTCCGCTTCAGAAATGGGGTTATCTGATCAGGATCTCGCAGACTTGGCTGCTTACATGAAAACCACCGGTTCTTCCACCACGGATCGTGAAGCGGCAAATTCTGTCGAAGCGGTACCCCCCACGGGAAACGAACCGGGTTGGCAAGTTCTCACTGGGGAAGATTTTGTGAATGTTAATTGTTTTCCTGATACCTGGAAGTGGGAGAGGGGACATGCCTATTGCACAGGCAAACCAACCGGAGTTATCCGTTATCACGAACCACTTGAGAATTTTGAACTGTTACTCGAATGGATGCACAAGAAAAAGGGCGGTAATTCCGGAGTCTTCGTCTGGGCCACGCCCCAAAGTATCGCAAAACTGGCCGCAGGTCATGGACGTTTACCCCATGGCATAGAGGTGCAGGTTTTGGATCTTGGGTATGCGGAGGTGTATACGCAGAGGCACAAAAAACCGGCCGACTGGTTCACCAGTCACGGAGATGTCTTCCCCGTAGGTCCAGTCAAGATGCGTCCATTCCCTCCAGTCGCCCCGAATGGCAAGCGCAGTTTTCCCAGCAAGGAGACGACCAAGGGGATCAACCAATGGAATCATTATTATGTCCGTGCTGTTGATGGCGAAGTTCGTCTTTGGGTAAACGGGGAGGAAGTTTCCGGAGGAGATTCAATCAGCCCTGCATCCGGATACCTTTGCCTGGAATCAGAGGGTGCCCCCATAGAATTTAAAAATATCCGTTTACGAAAGCTCTCAACCATCGAAGATCAGACTGTGATTCCTGAATTTGTTCCACCCACTCCGGTTAATTTAAAGGGACATCCGGCATTGGGTATATGGAAATATCTCAATGGATACACCCGTGAGATTTCTGAAGACGGTCAGGTAACTCTTCGTCTGGGTGAGAATGTTATCTGGAAACGCCGTTGTATTTCCAAGTCGGAAAATGAGTTCGTTTTAGAGGGGAATCTGGTCCACAAGCTCATTGGCGATTCCCTGCACATTGAAGGTAAGTACAAGGCGGAAAAAGGAATAGATTGACCTTGATGCAAGTCATCCTCGTTATGGTTTTATGAGAAGAATTTTATTTCTTGGTATCTTATTTGTTTCAGGCTTCGCATTTTCTTTTTTATTAGCCGAGCAAAAGTATTTTAATGATTTCCAACTTCGTTCTAATTTTCAAAAAGGACTGGAGGAATTATTGGATGACAATCAATCGGTCAGCCTTGTCGAATTAAAAAAACAACTTAATCAAAAGCACTCGGCGATTGAAATTGGTGAGATTTCTGTTCCCGGTGTTTCACCAAATAAACTCTACGATCAGATATCAAAATCTGTTTTGGTAATAGGCAGGCTGTATAATTGTGGAAAATGCTCCAAATGGCATACCTCGACGGCATCTGCTTTTGCCATTGGGAAAGAGGGTATCATCGTGACCAATCATCATGTTTTGGAAAAAGATGATGGAGAAATTTTGGGAGCTATGGATTACAGGGGAAATGTATATTCCATCGAAAAGGTGCTTGTTGCAAACGAAGAGGATGATCTTGCCATTTTAAAATTACGGAATGCTGAATTAATCCCTATGGCTCTTGGTAAGCCTGCAAATGTGGGTTCGGATGTCTGGGTAATCAGTCACCCGGACAGAAAGATGTACATGATGACAAAGGGTATGGTCTCCCGTTATAACATGATCATGGATAAGAATCGAAAACCTGGTCGCAGGATGTCTATAACTGCTGACTATGCCAAAGGCTCAAGCGGTGCACCTGTATTCAATCGAAAGGGTCAGGTCGTCGGTGTGGTTTCATCTACCAATTCTATTTACTACAATGTCGTAAACGGAAAGAAAGAAAACCTGCAAATGGTCGTCAAAAACTGTATCCCTGTTGAATCAATTCATAAATTGATCAAACGATAAGCACTTATCTTGCAGTGGAAATGGCTTCGGCGTATTCGAGTTCGCCTGTGTTTCCATTGTAGTACTGAAAAACTACTTGTGGGTGAGGGTAGGCGACCCATCGTTTGTCACCCAGTTTCTTGGGCATGTTATAGACATTGTTGACTTTGACCACCGCATAGTAGGGATAAAGCCGGTCCATGCGTTCAAGATCGGGTAGAATATAGCTGCTCCAGCGGATATCACATTCCCTTGGACCAAACTTATACTTTCC
>NZKY01000006.1 GCA_002694035.1 Opitutia bacterium | reverse complement strand
ATACAATGGAAGTATGCCTGGTGCCCTAAAGTTGTTCATTGATCTTTTACCATACCCGGACAGTTTTGAAGAGCGCCCTGTTTGTTATGTTGGGATTGCATCTGGTCAATTTGCAGGCTTACGCCCGGTAGAGCATCTGCAACAAGTATTTGGCTATCGTAATGCATATAATTTTCCGCGACGTGTGTTTGTTCCATCGGTGCATCAAATTGCATCCGCTGAAACTGGGGTTACGGATGAAGAACTGAAAGCTAGGCTTACGGACCAGGCTGAGAAGTTTTTAAATTTTTGTCGTTCTTTGGGTAAAGAGGTGTGATAAGATTTATGAAAGTATAGGGTGTAGCACTCTGCCATGCACATCAGTTAACCTTAAATCTCTGCCTCCGTGCCTGTATGTNAGGTTTTCATGATCTATACCAAGCTGGTGAAGCACGGTTGCCCAAAGGTCATAAAAGTCACATTTGTCTTGGATAACATGGTATCCGAATTCATCAGTCTCACCATACACAGTGCCTCCTTTAATTCCGCCTCCAGCCATCCAAATCGAGAATCCGTATGGATTATGGTCACGACCGTTACTTCCTTGGGAAAATGGAGTTCGGCCAAACTCACCTGCCCAAATTACCAAAGTTTCATCTAATAAACCACGGACCTTTAAGTCTTGAAGTAAGCCGGCGATCGGTTGATCCACTTGATGTGCCATTGCGGCATGCCCTTTTTCAAGTGCTCCGTGCTGATCCCAGGGATTGGCGGCACCGCCAGCACCGATTCCTTCAGTCAAGCAACTTAACTCCACAAATCGGACACCTCGTTCAATTAGCCTTCTCGAGAGAAGGCATTGCCGTGCATAAGCCGCAGTTTGGGTATCAGGAGAATCCAGTCCATATAATTTTTTAGTGATTTCCGTTTCTCCCTTCAAATCACATAATTCAGGTACTGCAGTTTGCATTTTGTATGCAACTTCATGATTTTGTATAGCTGCTTCCACATGAGAGTTTTTTCCTGTGGAATGAAGAAAATCCATATCAAATGACTTATGAAAACTTAGACGATCTCGTTGTTCTCTCAGGGATTCTTTTGGTTTTACATTTTTAATGGGTTCTTCTTGATCTACCTGTAGTATCGAACCTTGGTTATTTGCGGGTAAGAAACCACTACCATATAGGCCCACTCCTCCGTGTGGTGGAACGGAGCGGCCACTGTGTAAGACCACGAAACTGGGAAGGTTTTGGTTTAAGTTGCCCAATCCGTAACTGANCCATGCACCNGCTGAAGGATGTCCCATAAAAGGAAAGCCTGTATGGATNGNGTAGTTTCCCTGTGCATGCTCATTAACTTTGCTGGTCATGGAGCGAATAATAGCTATTTCATCGACCATCTTGGCGGTGCGGGGGAAGATAGAGCTTACAGGAATTCCGCTTTGACCATGCCGTTTGAATTCAAAAGGGGAAGGAAAGACATTACCATTATTATTGAACTGAGTACGTTCAACTTTAACTGGCATAGGTTTTCCGGCAAATTCTTTTAACTTAGGTTTGGGGTCAAAAGTATCTACATGGGATACCCCTCCTGACATNTAGCAAAAAATAACATTCTTGGCTTTTGGCCGGAAGTGAGGTTTGGCAATAAGCTGATTTTGTCCTATCAGTCCTTTCAAAGCCAGCAGTCCAAACCCAGTTGAGCATTTATTAAGCATTTGTCTACGATTCATAATATACTCCATGACAACTTCTTATTTTAGATAAATAAATTCTTTCATGTTATATAAGGCTAAAGCAAGGTTTTGAAGTTCAGGTTTGTTTAAGGTTNTCAGCTTTTCAAGTTCACGAATTTCTTCCATAGTTTCTTTCCTCTGTGAAGATAATTTACTAAACNGTTCATTTTNTTCGATTGATAACTTTTCAATTATTTNTTCTAGNGAAATATGAGATNNTGGGTCGAAAAAGGATTTAACTTCANCACTCGNGAGTTCTCGGTCAAATAGGGAAGCTGATCTTAGTTTTGCTTGAAGCATGCGTTGAGAACTTGCAGGAAGATGACGTACCCCAAATGAAATGACACTGTCATTTGGTTCAAAATTAAAAGTACNTTTTTGATATGACTTACCATATTGTTGACCGTTCCTGTATCCGGTGATTTTTCCNTCTTTGGAGTAGGTGATNACAATCTGAACGAATTCCTTATCTGCATTTTTTTCTTGGGGTGCTAGTGTAAAATTTTCAGTTCTTCTAAAGTTATTGCTTCCGGACATCCACATGTTTGTCTGTTTTTCGGCATAGACAATAGAATCGAAGACAACTCCAGTAGGNGTTTGTAAAGTAATCGCTCCTCCTGCTCGCTGATTTAAATCAAAAAGCTTTACCCATGCGGAAAGGGTTTTTTCTGAAACACCAAAGGGAATTCTTTCAGTTACACCATAGCCCCCGTTGCTGACAATCAATAAACCATTTTCCATTTTTGCTCCTGCCTTTAACTGACACTTGATTCCCAGAATTGTGTCTTCTAATCCTTGACTGAAATCCCAGTGAAGGGATGGCTTGGGAGAAGATCTATTTGCGTTGTTTTTTGCTAAATTTCTTTCTTTTAAAATTTGTTGATTTACAGGCTCGGTAATCTCCGAAATATGCTTTTTAATTTCGTCCAATTTTTGACGATAGCTTACTAATTTGGATTCAATATCTTGAGAATTCCTATTATTCCCTTTCAGGTATTCGAGTGATCTTGAAATTTCATGCTCTAATGGTGGCCTGCCAAGTGCGATTCGAAACATTTTATCGATTTTTTCATTTAAACTTCCCGTTTTGCTTTGATTACCAAACGCTTTTGCTGCCCTTAACACTTCGGTGTCATTCATGAGCATAAGTGATTGAGCGGGTACATTAGTAATATCTCTTCTTCCTTTTGTGGAGGATGGAACGGGTGCATCAAAAACGGAGAGAAATGCATCCAGTGAATTTCTTTTGACCTCTCTGTAAACTGCTCTACGAGGACTATTTTTACCTTCGGACTTACCTACTGCAATACGATCAAGTTGGAGCCTGCCTGATGTGAAAAGCATTGCGTCGCGAATGGGTTCGGCTTCAATTCGCCGGAGATTAGCATGTGAAAGAAGAAGATTCTGCGGATCGATCTCTTTTGCTTTGGAGGAAGGTATTGACGATGAGCGAAAAGATTCGCTGGTAACAATAAATTTTATCATCTTTTTGATCGACCAACCATCCTCCCGAAATTTACTAGCTAGATAATCCAATAATTCTGGATGCGAGGGTGTTTCCCCAAGACGGCCAAAATTGTCTGGTGTTCTGACAATGCCATGACCGAATAAATGATGCCATATTCGATTTACAATGACTCGTGTAGTAAATGGGTTATCCTTGCGCAAAAGATCAGTAGCAAGCTCCAGTCTTCCCGAAGTATTTTTTGGGTAGGGGGTTTCGTCTATGGCTTCAAGAAAACGTCTCGGAACTTGGTGGGCAGGTTTTTTATGATTTCCTCTTTCAAAGAGTGCTTGGTCAAAAGGCTCTGCATCAAGAACTCCTGGAGTTAGTCTAGGAACCGCTACCTTATGTTCGAGTTCTCTGTATTTTTCCAGAGGTTCCCGTACGGATGTAATTTCTTTTAAATTATTTGGTAGTATGTCATTTTTCAAAAGTGAAAACAGGACAAGAGATTGTTCATTCGAAATAGTATTCGCTCTCCAAGCATCAATGCTTTCTGTAATTATTTCTGAATACCTTTTAGCAAGACTTGATCGGTTGATTTCATTGATAGGTTTTATAAATAATGAAGACAGCACTTCTGCCATTTCATTTCGTGGATTAGGTTGACCTGGTTTAGTTTGCACGGCCTCTGTGATTCCAAACCATGACCGCTCTGCATTTCCAGCTTCGACAGGATGATCACGGCTCGTGGTAATTTCGAGATATCCTGTTTCCCCCTCCCAATAATTTGTCTTGAAATTATACCACTTGATGGAAGATGGTTCCGGCGAAGATTTCGGGTAAACCGTTCCTCTCCTGGGGTAATTCCACACAGAATATCGAAAGGTTGATTCTTTGCTTCCAATTACTCTCAGCCATAGGTTGCCTTCAGAAAAAGTGAACCTTGGTGAGGATAAAGTGCCGTTCTTTTTTGTGCTTAAAATATGAGTATATACGCCAGCCGGATATATGTGTTCAAGAATTTTATTTCCATTTAAACTGAGGGTAAACTCTCCTGCTTTATATGGTTTACCATATAAGCCTGTGCCGCTTTTTTTCCAAGAATTGTAAGTGCTAGGATTACTCATATTCCACGATTCGGAGAAGTTCGTTCCGGCAAAATTTTTGAGACGTTTTTTGCTCTCCTTAACTTGGGCTTCGAGTTTTTTCCACTTGGCATTCAAATTCCTCTGATCATGTGACTCCAACTTGTCCCATATCATTAGAAAATCGTGCGGGTCTTTTGACGGCTCTTTATTTTTTCTATTTAAAATCTTTAAAGTAAAATCCGTGGACTGCCAATGTTTGGATATAATATTCTTTATTTCATTTTTGAGCTCAGTTAACTGATTATCGTAGAGCGATAAATTAGATGGATCATCGATCACTTTTTGGGCAGGTCTTCCATTTGAAAAAATACCAAACAACGCGTAATAGTCGTCTTGGCTTATGGCATCGAACTTATGATGGTGGCAACGGGCACAGGAAACGGTGAGCCCGAGAAAAGTTTTGGTAACTGCATCGATCTGATCATCAGTAAAACGAACATGCTCATCCAACGCGTCAGTGGGTGCAAATCCGTGAAGAACAAACCGAAGATGTGAAGTGCCTATGGCGGATTCATTGATGCCAAGCTTTTTGTCCACACGTGGATTTTTAAGTATGTCTCCAGCTATGTGTTCTCTTACCAATTGATCATAACCGATGTCTCCATTTAGGGCCCTTATTAAATAATTTCTGTAGCGATAGGCATTGGGAATTTGAGGATCGCCCTCACTTCCATGAGAATCTGCATAGCGCACCCAGTCCATCCAATGTCTTGCCCATCTTTCACCAAAATGAGGACTGCTTAAAAGTTCGTCACTGAATTCAGAGACAGCTTGGTCTAATCCGTTTTCTACAAGTTTACTAAACCTATCTTGTTGTTCAATCGACGGGGGAAGCCCGGTTAGAGAAAAAGTGAGCCGGCGTAAAATAGTGTATGGATCGGCTGGCTTATTTGGAAGCAGGCCTATTGCATCCATTTTATCTCTAATAAATTTATCGATGGGATGGTCAATTTCACTATCCAAGATAGGCGGAGCCACGTGTTTTCTTACAGGCTGAAAGCTCCACCACGCTTTCCTTTTTTCACGAATTTTTTCCCAAGAAGTCTCTTGTGCAAACTGTTCTGCTGTTGGTGGTTTATCTCGTGGGTCAAAGGCTCCTGCAGATATCCAACTTTCAAAATCCTTAATGATTTCTTTTGAGATTTTCGGACCACCTTT